>JAGCZI010000246.1 GCA_017960085.1 Bacteroidales bacterium | reverse complement strand
GCGTGTCTGAAGCTCTTTGGCGACGTCGCCGCAGGCATTCAGCACGAAGGGATGGGACAGTATCGCAGTTACGTCCTTGTGGTAGAAAGTAGTCTGTCCGCCACGGCTTCTCTTGTTCAGCTGCAGAGGTCCGAGGGAGGACATCAAGGCCGCGAACGCGCTGTTCGAAAGGCCGTAGCCCATCGTCACGTTGATCTTGCTGACTTGCTCCGGTATGGAATTGAGCAGGGGCATCAGCAACGATTCGTCCGGAAGCACTATGGCTGTAGAGTCCTGGTCCATTCCGCGCAGGCAGTCTGCCGCTTTCTTGGCCTGACCTATCGCAGAAGGCACGCTGACAACCTCGACCTGCGGATACTCTGCCGGACTGTCATCCAGCTGATACAGGGACGGATAGTCCGATTCGTATGACGAAATGAAAAGAGATGCCTTGTTGTCCTTGTCCCGCAGCAGATTACCTTTGAAATCCCAGTAGAAATCGCCTTTGCCGGAGTTCCGAACATAAGAGAACAGGACCTTCTCACATTCGCTGAGGGCGTTGTGGCCCACGAAGACTATCCTTTCATAGCCGGAGAGCACTTCATCAATCCTGCCGTCGTGGTCTTTTATCATCTCGGCCACTGTCCTGGTCATCATACCGTCGTATGCTATCTTCCTCCCTGAGAGGTCTGCCCTGAATGCGTCGTACAGCGGGGAGAGGATATTCCAGATCTGCAGGAAGCGGGCCTTGCCGGGCTTCTCGGAATATCTGTCGAGAGTTATCTGCCAGAAATTGCGGATAGCCTCTTTCTGAGTCTCACTCAGGTAGTCATAATCAGCCGAGATGCTCTCCAGGTCCCTTACGTTTGAGAACAGGTCGCTGGCGTCCACCATATACTGGTCGATGTCATTGAAGTCCGAAAGGAGAGTGTCTGCCTTGTAGACGAATTCGTCAAAGCTGTCGCACACGAGTCCTTCCTTGCGGCCGAGCTCGAGATAATGCTTGTAGAGTATGGACACCAGTTCTATCTTGTCCGCCCTGGCATAAGGGGACAGTTTGTCGAAGAGCTCGCTTATGGTCAGCAGTTCCGGAGAGAAGATCGGAGCGTCGCTGCAAAGGCCCAGCCACTTGCGGAAATACAGACTTGAACGGCGGCTCGGGAAGATGAAACACACCTTGCCCAAGTCACCGTCATAGTCGCTTACGTAATGCTTCGCGATCTGGTATAGGAAAGCATTTACCAAGTGGGTCAGCGAATAATTACAGTCTCTTTGCCAGCTCTTTAGCTAATTCTTCGTATCCGGGTTTGCCGAGGAGGGCGAACATATTCTTCTTGTATGCCTCCACGCCCGGCTGGTTGAACGGGTTGATGCCGAGCACATAGCCGCTGATGCCGCAGGCTTTCTCGAAGAAGTAGAACAGGCCGCCGAGGTGGTATGCGTCGAGGGTCTCGGTCTCCACGGTAATCTGGGGAACGCCGCCGTCGATGTGAGCCAGACGGGTGCCGAGCATTGCTTTTTCGTTGCAGTACTCGATCCTCTTGCCTGCGAGGTAGTTCAGACCGTCGAGATTATCGCCGTCAGAAGGGATTTCAACCTTGCGGGCAGGATTCTTGACGCTGACAACGGTCTCGAACATAACCCTCTCCCCTTCCTGGACATACTGGCCCATAGAATGGAGGTCTGTAGTATAGCTGACCGATGCGGGGAAAAGTCCCTTGCCGTCCTTGCCCTCGCTCTCGCCGAAGAGCTGTTTCCACCACTCGCTGAAATAAACGAGTTTGGGATTGTAGTTGACGAGCAGTTCGACTTTCTTGCCTTCGTCGTACATACAGTTCCTCGCGGCTGCATACTGGATGGCGGGGTTGTCCTTTGACTTGCGGCTGCAGATAGCCTCCATATCGCGGGCACCTGCCAGCAGGGCGTCGATGTCGAAGCCGGCGGCTGCGATGGGCACGAGGCCGACCGGAGTCAGAACTGAATAGCGGCCTCCGATATTGTCTTCGATGACGAATGACTTGTAGCCCTCACTGGTGGCCAGGGTCTTGAGAGCGCCGCGGGCCTTGTCGGTCACAGCCACTATCCTCTCGGCAGCTTCCTTCTTGCCGTATTTCTCCTCGATGAAGTTCTTCACGATCCTGAATGCGACTGCAGGCTCGGTAGTAGTTCCGGACTTGGAAATGACGACTGCAGCAACGTTGCGCATCTCCATAAGGTCTACAAGGTCGGCCATATAATCCTCGCTCAGGGTGTTGCCTGCGAAGACTACCTGGACAGGTTCTTTGTCCACATTTACTGAGAAGTTGTGGGAAAGGGCGGCGATGGCGGCTTTGGCGCCGAGATATGAACCTCCGATGCCGACCGCTACGACCAGGTTGACTTTCTTGTCGAGCCAACTCTTGGCTACGGCCTTGCAGTCGTCGAGGAGCTGCTGGGGCATCTCAGAAGGAAGGTGGTTCCAGCCGAGGAAATCATTACCTGCGCCTTGAGCGCTTTCAAGAACGTCATAGGCCTCCAGGGCCTTCTCCAGATACTGCTCTCTTTTTGCTTCAAAAGACTGGCAGCCAGTTAAATCTATTTTGATCATTATTGTCTGTTTATGATTATATACTTTGCTAAGTCTGTATTCTTACAAATATATCAATTCTTCCTTCAAAAATCAATATCGAGAGAGACGGGACAATGGTCGGAACCTTCGAGATCAGCGTGGATCGCAGCGTCCTTCATACGGCCGGCTATATTCTCGGATACTATGAAATAGTCGATTCTCCAGCCCACGTTCCTTTCGCGGGCGCGCATCCGGTAGCTCCACCAGGAATACGCATCCCTGGCGTCGGGATAGAAATGACGGAACGAGTCGACGAAGCCGGCCGACAGGAGTTCGCTCATCTTCTGCCTCTCCTGGTCCGTAAAACCGGGGTTTTCGTGGTTTGTAGAAGGATTCTTAAGGTCTATCTCCTCGTGTGCCACGTTCAGGTCCCCGCACAGGATCACACCCTTGGTCGCCGAGAGTTTCCCGAGGTATTCCCTCATAGCATCTTCCCACTGCATCCGGTAGTCGAGCCTGCGCAGCCCGTCCTGGGAATTGGGAGTGTAGCAGCACACCAGATAGAACTCGGGCATCTCCAGAGTAATCACCCTGCCTTCCCCGTCGTGTTCCTCGATGCCCAGGCCGTATGTCACCGAAAGCGGGGTGTGCCGCGTGTAGATTGCGGTGCCGCTGTAGCCCTTTTTCTCGGCATAGTTCCAGAAGCTCTGGTAGCCCAGGTACTGCAAATCAAGTTGTCCGGCCTGCAGCTTGGTTTCCTGCAGACAGAAGAAATCAGCGTCAAGAGCCTCGAAGGCTGCGTCGAAAGCCCCTTTGGAATAGCAGGCTCTCAATCCGTTGACGTTCCAAGATACTAACCTCATGATATGTTCGAATAGTCTTTAATTTCTGTTTTAAGTCTCGCCAGATTCACCGCGAGTATCCTGTTACCCGGCGCGCTGAGCAGCGGGTCGTTCTCCAGCACCCTGGCCGCAGTCTCGCGGGCGTCGACCAGCACGGGATTGTCCTTTGCAAGGTCCGCGATGTGCAGGTCGATGGCCAGGCCGCTCTGACGGGTGCCTTCGAAGTCGCCGGGACCGCGCATACGCAGGTCGGCCTCAGCCAGTTCGAAGCCGTCGGTCGTGCGGCACATTATCTCGATGCGCTGACGTGACTCCTTGCTGAGTTTGTAGCCGGTCATAAGTATGCAGTAGGATTCGGCGGAGCCGCGGCCCACCCTTCCGCGCAGCTGGTGGAGCTGGCTCAGCCCGAAGCGCTCGGCACTCTCGATGACCATCACGGAGGCGTTCGGTATATCCACACCCACTTCTATCACAGAGGTGGCTACGAGGATGTTCGCCTTGCCTTCCACGAACAGCGCCATATCGTGCGCCTTGTTCTCATTGGTCTGCTTGCCGTGCACCACTGCAGTCACATACTGCGGCGGCTTGAACTCTTCGGTAATGGCCAGGTAGCCTGATTCCAGGTTCTCATAGTCCATCTTCTCAGACTCCTTGATGAGCGGATAGACTACGAACACCTGCCGGCCTTCGGCAATCTGGCGGCGCATAAAATCATACACCTGCTTGCGGTGGTTCTCCCCTACGTGCTTGGTCACCACAGGCTTGCGGCCCGGCGGCAGCTCGTCTATCACAGAAATGTCCAGGTCGCCGAAAAGAGTCATAGCCAGAGTCCTCGGTATAGGCGTGGCTGTCATCACCAGTATATGCGGGACTGTTTCGGCCTTGGACCAGAGCCTGGAGCGCTGCTCCACTCCGAAACGGTGCTGCTCGTCAATTACAGCCAGCCCGAGCGCAGCGAACTTCACCTTGTCTTCGATGAGGGCGTGAGTGCCGAACACCAGATTAATGCTGCCGTCTTCAAGGCCTGCGTATATCTCCCTGCGTTCCTTGGCCTTGGTGCTGCCGGTCAGCAGGGCGCATTTGACCTTGGAAGTATCGACAAACTTGCCCACGCCGCGATAATGCTGTCCGGCAAGGACCTCAGTCGGCGCCATTATGCAGGCCTGATAACCGTTGTCGATGGCCTGCATTGCGGACAATATCGCCACCAGCGTCTTGCCGCTGCCTACGTCGCCCTCAAGCAGGCGGTTCATCTGCCGGCCGCTTGTCACATCAGCCCTTATCTCCTTGAGAACCCGCTTCTGGGCTCCTGTAAGGGGGAATTTCAGATTATTGTAAGTGTCGTTGAATGCATCTCCAAGCCGTTTGAACACCAGCCCGTTCGAAGCTCTCATACGGACATTCTTCTGCTTGAGCAGGGACAGCTGCAAATAGAACAGCTCCTCGAATTTCAGCCTGTGCTGGGCTCTCGCAAGAGACTGGACATCCTTCGGGAAATGTATGTTGTGAAGGGCCTCCTTAAGGGAACACAGGCCCTTGTCGGCTATCAGCCACTGCGGAAGGGTCTCGACTATGCTGTCGGCACACTTCTCCCAAGCCAGGGCCTGCAGCTTGCCGATCACTTTATTGGTGATCAGGCTGTTCTTGAGATGCTCGGTGCTGGGATAGACTCCCGTCATAGCCCCGGTTCCCGGCCTTACCGAAGACACTTCGTCAATCTCGGGATGAACCATATTGAGCTCTCCGTTGAAGGATGAAGGCTTGCCGAAGACTATGTATTCCTTGCCGACTTTTATCTTGTCGGACATCCATTTCATCCCCTGGAAGAAAACCAGGTCGATGGCGCCGGTGTCATCGCTCAGCGTAGCGACAAGTCTCTTGCCCCGCTGGGCTCCGACCGTCCTCACATCCCTGATGACTCCCCTCAGCTGGATATAGGCGCTTGCGTAATCTATCTCGCTGATGGCATAGAAACGCGAACGGTCCACATAGCGGAACGGGAAAAAGTAGATCAGGTCGCGGAACGTGAAGATTCCGAGCTCCTTGCCGAACAACTCAGCCCGCCTTGGACCAACTGACGGTAAGTATTTTATATCGCTGTCGAGGACATCCATCGTTTTGCAAATTTACGCTATTATGATTAATTTCGCGAACTCAAAAACACAGAAACTATGGCACACAGAATAGTTGTCGGCATCACTCAGGGAGATTCCAACGGTATCGGCTATGAAGTCATCATCAAAGCCCTGTCTGATTCCAGAATGATGGACTTGTGCGTTCCGATCCTTTATGGCAATTCAAGGACTCTCGGGCTGTACCGCAAGATGATACCCGAGACCGAACAGATAAGCACCAATGTCATCAACACCGCAGCCGATGCCCGCGGCAAACGGCTGAACATCATCAACTGCGTCTCAGACCAGCTTCCCGTCGAGCCGGGACAGCCTACGGAGGCCGGAGCAAAAGCAGCTGTTCAATCGCTTGAAGCTGCAGTCAAGGACCTGAAGGAAGGTTACATCGACGCTCTCGTGACAGCTCCCTTCAACAAACACACAATCGCCGCCCTCGGCTTCGGTTTTCCCGGACATACCGAATACCTCGCCAACAGCTTCGGCGCGAAAGAAGGTATGATGTTTATGTGCACCGACAACCTCAAAGTCGGCCTTGTCACCAACCACGAGCCCCTCGGCAAAGTAGCCGAACGCATCGACAAGGACCTGCTGGTGCGCAAGATCAGGCTGATGCACGAATCACTCAAGAGAGATTTCGCCAAAGACCGTCCCACAATCGCGGTCCTCGGACTCAACCCCCATTCCGGCGACGGCGGCAGCCTCGGCCGTGAGGAGATAGACAAGATTATTCCAGCGATAGAACAGGCCAATGCGGAGAACATACTCGCTTTCGGCCCCTATTCTCCCGACGGTTTCTTCTCCACCAATATGCAGTACAACTTCGACGGAGTGCTGGCTATGTACCACGACCAGGGTCTGATTCCGTTCAAGGTGCTGGCTTTCGACAAAGGCGTCAATTTCACGGCAGGTCTTCCTATCGTGCGTACTTCTCCTGACCACGGCACCGGCTACGACATCGCCGGCAAGAATCTGGCCAACCCGACGTCGATGATTTCCGCCATCTATATGGCCATCGACATCTGCCGCAACCGTATGGAATACGACGAGCTCAGCGCCAACCCGCTTGAGATAAAGCATTTCGAGAGTTCCAAGAAAGAAAGGACAATCCTTCCTGAATAATGTCACGCGGCACCATCCAGATGTTCACTGACGGAGCCTGCAGCGGCAATCCGGGCCCCGGCGGCTACGGTGTCATCCTGCGCTATGGTGAAAACGAGAAGACTCTCTCTCAGGGTTTCAAGTCCACCACCAACAATCGTATGGAACTGCTCGCCGTCATCGTCGGCCTGGAAGCGATCAAATGGAAGAACGCCGACATTGAAATCTACAGCGACTCCACCTACGTAGTGAACGCCGTCACCAAGGGCTGGCTGGAGAGATGGGTCCTGACCGGTTTCAAGGGCAAGGCCAATGCAGACCTCTGGGAGAGATATCTCAAATGCGCCCAGGGCCACAATCTGAAGTTCATCTGGGTCAAAGGCCACGCCGGCCATCCTGAAAATGAACGCTGCGACAGCCTGGCCGTCGCAGCGTACAAATCAGATGATCTGGCAGAGGATGACGCCTGAAGTCTACTCCCCTTTATATTTCTCGTATGCAGCGCTTATCGCCGCATCCTGGGTAGTGCCGCCGTGGACTATCACGCGATAGCGCAGTTTTACCTTCTCGCCTTTCTTGAGAGATGTAGCCTCGCCGTTTTCAGGCCAGTACATCGGAGTCGGCGACATAAAACCGTAATCTCTGGTGAACCAGGGTGAAGGGAACCATTTGTTGGAAGGATGCTGCAGTATGGCGATTCCTTCAAAACCGGTACTCTGCCGTTTCCCGTAGAAATCCATCCAGGCAGCCCTCTGTCCGAAGGTAGCCTTCTCGCCGCTCTGTCCTTCACTGTTGACCATAACTCCGCCTTGCTTTACTGACAGGTCTTCCGCCATACGAACGCTGAAAAGAGAGTGGTTGGTCACGGGGATCACGACATCCATCAGCATCTCCATCTCGATGTCGAAGTCGATCTGGAAGATGTTGGGTGAAGGAGACGTGATGGTGATGAGCCTCTTGTCCTTGACCGGAGCGTCGGCATCGGGACGCTTCCAGATGCATTCATCTTCAATGACCGCCCGCTCACCTCCGGTTTCAAGCACCCTGGCTCCGACCGAAATGATGCGTCCGCGATCAAGGCCTTCCTGCCAGTAGTTGCCGCCGTTGACACGGTCGCAGCCGAAGAAGAGCGATGAGTGATGGGGATAGATGCCGTTGCGCATCGATGTTACGCTTGCACCTGAGACCGGACTGTTGACAGGGAAGAAGAATGGATACTTCTCGTCATCCTCGAAGCGATAACTGGTGAAGAATAGATTGCCGATGTTTACGTCGATGCGGTTGCCGATCTTGACAGCCCGCACGGTCCTGTTCTCAGCCGGTCTGCCTCCGGCAACGGGAGGCTGGGCTACAGCTGTGATTGTTGACAATATTGCAATTGCGACTGCAAAAAGCTTGAGATGTTTCATTTTATAGGATATTCATTGATTGTTCCTTGATCTTTTCGAGTTCGTCCTTCATCCGCACCACGCATTTCTGGATACCGGCGTGGTTGGCCTTGCTGCCGAGGGTGTTTATCTCCCGACCCATCTCCTGGGCGATGAAACCCAGTTTCTTGCCGGGGAACTCTTCGCTGTCGACGGTCTCGCGGAAATAGCGGCAGTGCTGGGCAAGGCGCACCTTTTCCTCGTTGATGTCCAGTTTTTCGAGGTAGAAAATAATCTCCTGTTCCAGACGGTTCATATCTGCGTTCAGGGCCAGTTCCTTCAGGCGGCTTTCAAGACGGGAGCGCACGGCTGCGGTGCGTTCTCCCTCGAACTG
>JAGCZI010000245.1 GCA_017960085.1 Bacteroidales bacterium | reverse complement strand
TGCCCGAGAACGCCACCGACAAAACCGTTATATGGACTTCATCTGACGAAGACATAGCCACGGTCCGCGGCGGAACTGTCAAAGGCATCGCTGAAGGCACCGCCACCATAACCGCCACTGCCGGGGAGAAGTCCGCAAGCTGCATAGTCACTGTCAAGACAGTGCCGCTGCAGGCCATTTCTCTCGACAAGACCGAGTTGAACCTGGACCCCGACCAGTTCGAATACCTCGAAGTCAAATTCCACCCTGAAAACGCCACTGACAAGACCGTGATCTGGCTGTCCGCCGACGAGTCCGTCGCCGAAGTGAACAGCTACGGCAAAGTCACCGCCATCAATCCGGGCAAGACAACCATCACCGCCAAGGCCGGCGACCTGACGGCCACCTGCGAAGTGACGGTGAACAACACCAACTACCTGACTATTATCAACAACAGCAAGTCCACCGGAGACATAACCATCAAGAGCAACGGCACCAGCGCTCCCACTATCGCCCTGAGCTATTCAAGTGACGGCAAGGAGTGGAAGGAAATAACCCTCAAGGCTATGGAGAGCGGCACCATCCTCCTGCCCGCAGGAGGCTCGATACGTCTCTACGGCGAAAATCCGTACTACGGCAGGAATTCCAGCTCGAGCATAGGCTTCTGGTCCATCAGGGCCAATGTGCCCCACAAGCTGTCGGGAGATATTATGAGCTTGTGCGGCTACGCCACAGATATGACGAGCGACTACCAGTTCTACAGGCTGTTCTACGGAGATGTCAACCTTGAATCTGCAGAGAGTCTCAAACTGTCCGCCAAGAAGCTCTCTCCCAGCTGCTACCGCTCTATGTTCCAGGGCTGCACTGCACTGAAGAAGGCTCCGGCGATCCAGGCCAGAACGCTGGATGTGCGCAGCTGCGAATCAATGTTCGAAAAATGCACCGCACTCGAGGAGGTTCCTGTGCTCCCCGCGACAGACCTGACCAAGGCAGACTATTGCTACCTGTCTATGTTCAAAGGCTGCACTAAATTGACAAAGGGCGGCAAGCTGCCCGCTACGACGCTGGCCCTGAGGTGCTATGAATCTATGTTCCAAGATTGCACCGCACTGACCGAAGCTCCCGCCCTGCCGGCCGAGAAGCTCGCAAATTACTGCTACCAGGCGATGTTCCAGGGTTGCACCTCTCTGGCCAAGGCTCCCGCGCTCAACGCCACCACGCTGGCAATGATGTGCTACTCCCAGATGTTCTACGGCTGCACCGCCCTGAAGCAAGCCCCCGAGCTCCCCGCCATCCTGATGTCTGCAGGCTGCTATATGGGAATGTTCCAAGGCTGCTCCGCCCTCGAGAAAGCTCCCGAGCTCCCCGCCAAGTCGCTGGCCCACTCTTGCTACTTCGGTATGTTCTCCGGCTGCATCGCTCTCGCCGAGGCTCCCGAACTGCCTGCGACAAAGCTTGCTGCCAGCTGCTACAATATGATGTTCTCGACTTGCATCCTCCTGACGGCCGCTCCGGCGCTGCCAGCCCCGAAACTGGCCGAAAAATGCTACGAAAAGATGTTCTACAACTGCCGGAACCTCAATGAAGTGACCTGCCTGGCAACTGACATATCCGCAACGGATTGCACTGCAGACTGGATGTTCTATACCGCTGCCGAAGGCACCTTCACCAAGGCGGCAGAGATGACCAAATGGAGCTCCGGCCCTTCCGGAATCCCTACCGGATGGACAGTTGAAGATGCCGAAAAGGATGAATAATCAATACAACTAAATAAACTTCCG
This sequence comes from Bacteroidales bacterium, assembly GCA_017960085.1. Classification (GTDB taxonomy): domain Bacteria; phylum Bacteroidota; class Bacteroidia; order Bacteroidales; family UBA932; genus Equibacterium. The sequence goes on along the minus strand of JAGCZI010000245.1, from coordinate 2,311 downwards.
TTATGAACAAAAAACTGATCTTCACGCTTGCAATCGCACTGTTCTCATCAGTGATTGTCAATGCACAGAATCCCATCATCCGCGACCAGTTCACGGCCGACCCCAGCGCCCACTACTTCGAGGGCAGGGTCTATGTCTATCCTTCACACGACATTCCTGCACCGGTCGATTACGCCCGCAAAGACTGGTTCTGTATGGAAGACTACCACGTCTTTTCTTCTGACAACCTTGTCGACTGGGTAGACCACGGCAGGATCATCACCCAGAATGAAGTTCCGTGGGTTCAGCCCAATTCCTTCCAGATGTGGGCTCCTGACTGCAACTACAAGAACGGCAAGTATTACTTCTACTTCCCCGCTACCGGAAAGCGCGTTAACGGCCAGAGGCCTGACGGCAGCATCGGCGTTGCGATTTCCGACACTCCTTACGGCCCGTTCGTCCCGCAGGAGACAGCCATCAAGGGAACTTTCGGCATCGACCCCTGCTGCTTCATCGACGATGATGGCCAGGCCTATCTCGTATGGGCAGGCGGCGGACTTACGATCTGCAAGCTGAAAGACAATATGCTGGAGCTGGACGGTGACCCCGTAAGGATCGACGCCATTCCGAGAGGAATGAGCGAGGGCCCGTACCTCTTCAAGGCCAACGGAAAATACTACTTCAGCTTCCCATGGGTAGAGGCAGAGCGCGAGTGTCTCGCATACTGTATGGCCGACAACCCTATGGGTCCCTACAAATTCGTGGGCAAGATTATGGAGCAGCACGCTGACGTCTGCTGGACCAACCACCACTCTGTAGTTGAAGTTGACGGCCAGTGGTATCTGTTCTACCACCACAACGACTATTCACCTTACTTCGATAAGAACCGCTCTGTATGCGTGGACAGCCTCTTCTTCAATGCCGACGGCACAATCCAGCCCGTCAAGCCGACCAAGCGCGGCGTAGGCATCACCAAGGCCACCAGCCAGATCCAGGTCGACCGCTACTCAGACATCAAAGACACCTGCACCGACATCCAGTTCGTCAATGCCGACCGTACTTTCGACGGCTGGAAGGTGATCCTCAACAACACCATCCAGGAGAAGGAGCCCATCTGGGTAAGGTACAACAAAGTGGATTTCGGCAAGGACAAACTCACCACAGCGACGATGAAAGTCCTCTCCCTCGCCGGCGGCAAGGTAGACGTAAGGCTTGACGCAATTGACGGCCCGACCATCGCCAGCTTCAATGTGGCAGGCAATACCGGCTGGGTGGAGAACAAGATCCCGATGTCCGACTTCAAACCGGGCATCCACGACCTCTTCGTAGTAATGACTGACGGAAGCTGCATCCAGATCGACTGGGTAAGCTTCAAATAAGGTTTTATGATGAGATTCTTCCGGCAGAATCCGACGGCGGCGGCACTGGTGATCTGTGCTGCTGCACTCCTGTGCGCCTGCAAAAGCGACGGCACTGGTGAAATAAGTATAATCCCGGTCCCTGACAGGCTTGAGGTCAAGGAAGACGCTCCCTTCAAGATAGCATCTTCTACAGTGCTGGTGGCTCGCACAGACGATGAGCGCGCCACCGCCGGATTCTTCGCCGACAAGATTGCGGCTTCCACCGGCAAGACCCTTACCGTATCATCGGAAGCAGCGGCGTCTGACGCCATCATCTTTTCAATCGACCCTGCCGCCGGCATTCCGGAGGAAGGGTATACTTTAGAGGCAGGCGGTGACGCCGTCTGCATTACGGCCGGTGACAGCGACGGTCTGTTCTACGGTATGCAGACGCTTCTGCAGCTGCTGCCGCCCCAGACTCAGAGCGACCGTGTGATCCGCGGCCTCGACCTCTCAATCCCCGCCGTAAGCATCTCTGATGCGCCCCGTTTTCACTACCGCGGTATGCACATCGACCCCTGCCGCCACTGGCGCGACGCCGAGTGGGTGAAGAAGCAGCTTGACGTGATGGCTATGTTCAAGTACAACAAGCTCCACCTGCACCTCACCGAAGACCAGGGCTGGCGCATCGAGATCAAGAAATATCCCAAGCTGACCAGCTTCGGCCCCTATTATACTCAGGAAGAGCTGCGCGACATCGTGGCGTACGCCGCCGAGCGGCACATAGACGTGATTCCGGAGCTTGAGATTCCCGGCCACGAGATGGTCGCCATAGCTGCATATCCCTGGCTGTGCTGCGAGGAGGGTGAGTACGAACCCCGCAAGATATGGGGTATTGAAAACATCGTGATGTGCCCCGGCAAGGAGAGTACCTTCGAATTCCTCGAGGACGTGATCGACGAGATGGTGGAGATCTTCCCCTACGAAATCTT
>JAGCZI010000244.1 GCA_017960085.1 Bacteroidales bacterium | reverse complement strand
GGGCTGGCCACTGAGGCTGCCACCGGCTGGCCGGTCTCGTCATACAGGAAATCTGTCTTCCCGCCTACCGTCACGGTCCAGTAGTAAAGCCCGTCTTCGCCAAGCTGGAGGCCGACGATGGGATCGTCCTTGCTTACGCCGTTCTTGAGGGTTATGGATGTGCCGTCAGTGAAATTGATCGTATAACCGATGATATCCTTGCCCTGGTATACGGGACGGTAGTTCTCGATGTATACGTATGCTTTGTATTTGTCGGCTATCGTCTGGAGTGAGGCGATATTGTCATTGATGACGGTAACTTTCTTGTTGATGTTGTCCAGCCTTCTTTCCAGACCTTCGAGTTCATTCTCGACATCTGTGTAGCAGGAAACCGCCAGCAATGCTGTGAGCGCGAGAACCGCTGTGAATTTCAATCTTTTCATCTCTTATAACAGTGCTACGGTTATACTTTTGACCATTGTCTTCGTCGAGCCGTTGCCGGCGGTAACCAGCAGGACGACCTTGCCGTTGCCGCTGAACGTCGACCCGGTCTTGATAGTAATCTTGCCGGACCCGAGGACATCCGGATCGGCCGCCCGGGTGGCGGTGAGGTCTCCTTGCGTAATCAGGTTGTAATCCATACCGGAGTCAGCGCCGTAGACGTGGTATTCCACGACCTTCTGGGAGCTGACGGCCAGACTGACTGTCTCTTCGCTGAAGGCAATCGAGTAAATCTTCGGAATCTGGATCGTACTGCCGTTGGCAAGGGTTATCAGCAGGAAGTCGCGGTAGTTGTTGTTGACTGACTTGAAAATCTTCAGCTCGCCCTCGTGGCTGGTCGCAGGAACCTTGTTGCCGTGGATGTCCAGCACCAGGGTGGTATCCCCTGCAGCAACCATATTCCAGTAGAAGACCTTGTCAGTGGGGTCATACACCGGGGTGACAGTGGGGATTTCGACGTGCTCCCCTGTCGCAGCCATACGGTTGCCCTCGGCGTCGAGGATCCATTTCTTCGAACCGTCGGCCGAAACTATGGCCCAGTAATATACGGTGTCGCCTTCGCCCATCTCGGCAGATATGTAGGGAGTGCCTGCGCTCTCGTAGTTGTTGATGACCAGGCTGTCGCCGGTGGAGAGCCTGATGACCGAACCGACCACTTCGCCGCCGACCACGTAGTCGCCGACAGAGGTCACGCAGACGGCCTTGTCTTCAAGGTCCTTGATGACCCTGGTCAGTGCGGACATATTCTGGTTGATTGCGACTGAGTTCTGATAGAGGCTCTGGACCAGTTTGTTGGTCGGAATCTTGAACTCCCCTTCGGCAGTCTTGAAGATGACGTAATCGTCGTTGTATGTAATCTTCTGGAAGATGTCGTCACCGTTTGCTCCGTCGGCCTCGCCGAGATACTGCCAGGTGGCACGGCTGTCGTAGGTTATGTAGAACTTGCCTTTCTCGATCTTGAGCAACGGCACTACTCCGATGGCGGAAACCATCTCGCCGGCCTGGTTGATGATGTAGTCCACGGGCCCGTTGCCGTACTGGATGGTCCAGTAGTAGCCGCCGTCGTCGGGGTTGCGCTTGATGCCTACCCTGGGTACGTTAGCGTCGGTGCCGTGATATATGACAATGTCTCCGAGACTGTTGAAATGGATGGCATATCCGGCATTGCCCTCAAGCTGGGTGATGCCCGTGATGAAATCTCTTCTCTGGTATGCGGCAAGGACGACGTATAGCGAACGGATGGTTTCGTTCTGCTTGTCGACCTGCTCTTCAAGCTTGGTTATCTTCTCGTCCAAGGCCGCAATCCTCTCCTTCAATTCGCCTGTACAGCCCGTCAGGACAGTCAAAAGGAGTAATGATGCCGCTAATATTCTTTTCATATCTGGTTGTTCAAGGTTGCAATAATACCTATTATAGATGCAAATTACAAAGAATACGCTGCATTTTTATTAAATTTGTATGAATACAATCGATGCCCTATGGTCTGCTCTGTAATGTTTTATAATCTTGAGAACCTTTACGATACGTCCAACGACCCCAATAAGGATGACGACGATTTCACTCCGTCCGGCAACAGACGCTGGACCCAGATAAAATACCAGCGCAAGCTGGAGAATCTGGGAGAAGTGTTCCAGGCCGTCAGCAGCCTTCCCGGCGGATTCCCCGCCATAGTGGGCGTGTCAGAGATTGAGAACGACAGCGTGCTGGAAGATATGGTCAGCCAGAAGAGGCTCAGCGGAGCCGGCTACCGTTTCGTCCACTTCGAATCCAACGACAGCCGAGGCGTCGACGTCGCGCTGCTCTACCGCTCAAGCCGCTTCAAACTGCTCGACAGCCAGCCTCTGAAGCCCATCCTGCGCAGCGGCAGGGAATACTTCGGCAGGGACATCCTGGTGGTCCGCGGACTGCTCGACGGCGAGATGTTCGCCTTCTATGTATGCCACTTCCTGTCGAGGCGCGGCGGCCGTTCGGCATCGGCCGGTTTCCGGCGGGCCGGCGCCGAAACCATCTACTACCACGCCCTGCAGATGAGGGATGAATTCCCGGGCATCAAGATTATCGTTATGGGCGATATGAACGACACTCCGGCGGACTTCTCACTGAGCCACCTGCTTCACGCCGTGGCGGATATGGAGGATGTCGAGGAAGGCGGCTTCTTCAACCCTATGTGGACCCTTATGGAGGAGGGTCAGGGCACCAGCCTCTACAACCACCACTGGACCCTTTTCGACAACATAGTGGTGTGCCGCCAGCTGCTGGAGGAGAGCGGCTCGCAGGGCTTCCACATCTCCAGGTTCAGCAAGATGCACTACGCCCAGATCTTCAAGCGCAACTTTATGATGGAGCACGGCGTGCCTAAACGCAGCTACACCGGAAAGCATTTTTCCGGTGGCTACAGTGACCATCTGCCTGTACTTATCAGGCTGGAGAGATAATCCTTACTTGATCTGCGGCAGTCCGAGATCCTTGAAGGTACGCGGTGACGGAACCTTCGGGAGGGGTTTGCGGTCCTTAATCTGCTCGAGGGCCACCTCAACTGCCTTGATGAGCTGCTCGTCTTCGCCTGCCCACTCCTTGATCGGGTCGTTCTCGAGGAGGATGTCAGGGTCTACGCCGTGGTTCTCGACAATCCATTCGCCGGTCTTGGCGTCATAGTTCGTGAAGAACGGGACGCGGACGTCAGTGCCGTCGAGGTAAGGCAGCGAACCGCTGATGCCGATGATGCCGCCCCAGGTGCGGGTTCCGATGACGGTTCCCATATTGTTGGCCTTGAAACTCCACGGGAAGAGGTCTCCGTCGGATGCGCTGTACTTGTTGATGAGCATCACCTTCGGGCCGGTGTGGGTACCTTCGGGCTCAGTGCCGATGAAATCGCTGCCACGGCGCATTGTCAG
>JAGCZI010000243.1 GCA_017960085.1 Bacteroidales bacterium | reverse complement strand
TTCTGTCCGCCCAGATTGTCGCGCCATTTGCTGTAGACAAGCTTGTCGAAAATCCTGCGGCGAAGCTGGTAGATGGGCTTCCTGTTGTAGTTGTCGTAGTTGTTTGCGTATTTCCACGCGCGGCGGTAGATGAAGGCTTTGATGCCTTTCAGGCTGGTGCGGGCAGCCTCCAGCTTGCCGTACAGAAGCTCCAGAACTCTCGGGACAGCGCAGAATCCGTCTGCGTGGCTGTCTTTCAGATCTGCTGCGAAAGTACTCATCTCCGCATAATAGATGCTGATGCCTTTCTCCTGATAATGATAGTTCATCGAACGTTCGTAGGTGTGGCAGAGCGGCAGGAACGAAATCATCTTGTTCTCCTTGCCCAGATACTGGCGGACGGCGTGGCCGTGCGAGTCGAACACCAGGTTGTAATGGCTCAGCATTACGCCTTTCGGCTGCCCGGTCGTTCCGGAAGTATAAATGAGGGAGAAGAATTCGTCCTTGGGAGTATTCTTGATGTTCTCGCTTATGACAGCTTCGAGGGCCTCTTTGTCTTTCTCACCTTCTTCCAGCAGCTGCTTGAAGCAGTAATGGCTGTCGCTGTCGTCGATGAGGATGATTTTAGCGGGGTGGTCCATCTCCTCGACTGCAGGGGCTATCTTCTTGTATAACAACTCATTACCGATGAAAACCAGCTCGGCTTCAGAGTGGTTGAAGATGTACAGGTAGTCGTCGTGGCTGAGGGTGGGATACACCGGCGTGTGGACCATCCTGGACAGGGCGCAGCCCATATCGATGAAATTCCATTCAGGACGGTTGCTGCAGATGCTTATGATCTTTGTCCCGGGCTTGAGGCCGAGGGCGAGAAAACTCCTGGCGGTAGCGTGGGACAGTCTGACATAATCCTTCGTGCTATACTTAACCCATTGATTATTAATGCGTTTAGCAAGCACATCCGGCTTGTCAGGACAGATTTGCTCCAGGTTGGTGAGGAGATCAAAAACGCGGGTTAGTTCCATAAAACAACCAATTAGCGACGCAAATATAATAAAAAACACAGACCGCGATAAAGCGGCCTGTGTTTCATTAAAATACTTGATAAATGGTCACAGGGACCGTTTGTCATTATTCTTTGGTTTTGTCAACAATTTCAGCGGTCGGGGCGTTCTTCTTAACAGAAGCGATGCCGTTTTCCATATTTGAATTGTTGGAATACATCTCACTTGTGCCGATAACCTGTCCGTTGGTAGCTACCAGGTTGAAGAAAGGTTTGCCGTTTTTAGCCTGTTTGCGCTCGAAACGGGCGTCATCGAGACTGTTTTTCTTAACAGAAGCGATGCCGTTGAGGCAACTGTCCATTGATTTGTAGCCCTGGCTGGTAAGGATTACCTGACCGTTGGCGGCTTTGAGGTCGAACTGAACGTCTCCATTTGTGCGGAGCTTGATAACGAATTTGCCCATTGTAAATTTGTATTTAATTGGTTTGTAGATAGCCGGTTTCCACAAATATAAAAAACAAATTAGTTTTTAACAAGCAGACTTGTCATCGAAGTTTCGCGCTGAAGGATCTCGTGGAGTCTGTCGATTGCGATCCTTTCCTGCTTCATACTGTCGCGTTCGCGGATGGTGACGCAGTTGTCGGTCAGTGTATCGTGGTCGATGGTGATGCAGAAAGGAGTTCCGATAGCATCCTGACGACGGTAGCGTTTGCCGATAGAGTCTTTCTCGTCGTACTGGCAGTTGAAGTCGAACTTGAGGATATCCATAATCTCGCGGGCTTTCTCGGGCAGGCCGTCTTTCTTGACCAGCGGAAGCACAGCGGCTTTCACGGGTGCCAGGGCGGCAGGGATGCTGAGCACTACGCGCTCTTCGCCGTTTTCCAGCTTCTCCTCGTGGTATGAGCTTGAAAGCACTGCGAGGAAGCAGCGGTCGAGACCGATAGATGTCTCGATGACGTAGGGGGTGTAATTCTCGTTCTTTTCAGGGTCGAAATACTGGATCTTGCGGCCGCTGTATTTCTGGTGGTTGCCGAGGTCGAAGTCGGTGCGTGAGTGGATGCCTTCCAGCTCCTTGAATCCGAAGGGGAATTCAAACTCGATGTCAGTTGCTGCGTTGGCGTAGTGGGCCAGTTTGTCGTGGTCGTGGAAGCGGTATTTCTCGTCGCCGAGACCCATTGCCTTGTGCCATTTCAGACGGGTTTCTTTCCATTTGGCGAACCAGTCGAGTTCGGTGCCGGGCTGGATGAAGAACTGCATCTCCATCTGCTCGAACTCCCTCATTCGGAAGATGAACTGACGGGCCACGATTTCGTTGCGGAAGGCCTTTCCGATCTGTGCGATGCCGAACGGGATTTTCATACGCCCGGTCTTCTGGACGTTGAGATAGTTGACGAAAATACCCTGTGCGGTCTCGGGACGCAGGTAGATGGTGCCGTCTTCGCCGCTGATGTTGCCCAGCTGGGTGGAGAACATCAGGTTGAACTTGCGCACTTCCGTCCAGTTCTTGGTGCCGCTAATGGGGCAGACGATGTCGCAGTCGAGGATGATCTGCCTCATTTCGTTGAGGTCATTGTCGTTGAGGGCCTTGACCATACGGTTGTGGACTTCGTCCCATTTGGCCTGGGTGCGGAGCACGTTGGGGTTGGTGTTGCGGAACTGGATTTCGTCGAAGCTGTCGCCGAATTTCTTGCGGCCTTTTTCAACTTCCTTGCGGACCTTGTCTTCCAGTTTTGCAAGATATTCCTCGATGAGGACGTCGGCGCGGTAGCGCTTCTTGCTGTCGCGGTTGTCGATCAGGGGGTCGTTGAAGGCAGCTACGTGGCCGCTGGCCTCCCAGATGCGGGGATGCATAAAGATGGCGCTGTCGATGCCCACGATGTTCTCGTGAAGGCGTGTCATAGCTTCCCACCAGTATCTCTTGATGTTGTTCTTGAGTTCTACTCCGTTCTGGCCGTAGTCGTAAACGGCGCTCAATCCGTCATAAATCTCGCTGCTCTGGAAAACAAAACCATATTCCTTGCAGTGAGCCGTAAGATTTTTGAAAACTTCTTCCTGTGTCATATTGTTGATTATTTGATATTTGTCTTTGTATTTACATCATTGCCAGCAGTTCTTTGACGAACGGGCGGCTGAAAACCTGGGGATGGGGGATGGTGAGGTCAGCATCCTTCATACACACTCCATTGAGGTGCAGGATGTCGATGTCGATGATGCGGGGGCTGTAGATGCGGCGGCCTTCGCTGTCGAACTCTGCCTTGTGGGCAGGACGGCCCATTGCGGCCTCGATGGCCTGGCAGCGGCGCAGAAGGTCGTAAGGCGCGATTTCGGCGTCGAAGGACACTACCTGGTTGAGGAATGCCGGGCCGTCGAAGCCGATGGCAGCAGTCTCCATAACAGGAGAGCAGTGCAGGCTGACGCCGAGTTCCTTGCCGAGAAGCTCGCGGGCGCGGTCCAGATTGGCGCGCCGATCGTCAATATCGGTTCCCAGCAGCAGGTAAATCATAGCATTCCCAATTCAAGTTTGGCTTCGTCGCTCATCATATCCTTGTCCCATTCGGGCTCGAAAACAAGCTGTATGGCCACGTCGGTCACTCCGGGCACGTCTCGAACGGCAGTTGCCACGCTGTCGACGACTATGTCCGCTATGGGGCAGTTCGGAGCCGTCAGGGTCATTGTTATGTCGACTTTGTTGTCTTCGTCGACATTGATTTCGTATATCAGGCCCAGGTCGTAAACGTTCACGGGAATTTCAGGGTCGTAGACCTGACGGAGAGCCATTACTATGTTTGCTTCCAGGACTGTCTTGCTATTGTTCATTTTCTTCTTTCTGCAAAAAGGCAAGCGCATAGGCTTTAATTTTCGTTATCATTGCCACAAGGCCGTTGGCACGGGTCGGAGAGAGATTGTCCTTGAGACCGATGCGGTCGAGGAAAGACAGGTCCGCGGCGACGATATCGGCGGGCTTCTGGCCGTCGAACACCCTGATCAGCAGGGAGATGATGCCCTTGGTGATGACGGCGTCGCTGTCTGCGGTGAAATGCAGCAGGCCGTCTTCCTGACGGCAGTCCAGCCAGACCCTCGACTGGCAGCCTTCGATGAGGTTGTCAGGGGTCTTGGCTTCCTCTGCTATCGCCGGCATCTGCTTGCCGGTCTCGATGAGGTATTCGTATTTGTCGAGCCACTCGTCGAACATCGAGAATTCCTCGACAATCTGCTCTGATATCTCTTGTATAGTCATTTTTAAACGTTTATAAACGCTTATCTAAGCATTTTTACGGCCCGCCGGAGGGCTTCCATAAAGATGTCGACCTCGTCGGGCGTGTTGTAGGGCATCAGCGATGCACGCATCATGCCGTGTTCCGAATATTTCCTGATGAGCGGCTCGGCGCACATAAAGCCTGTCCGCACGGCCACTCCCATCTTGTCCATTATCTCTGCAGCGTCGGTGGGGTGAACGCCGTCGATGCAGAAGCTGAATATGCCTTTGCGGCGGGGGTTGGCAAGGCTGGGGCAGTGCAGACCTTCGATTGTCGAGAGCTGGTCTGCCAGCAGTCTGTCGGTAGTCTCCAGGTTGTCCTGCAGCGTGGCGCTGTCCTGCACTTCGGCGGCCAGTTTGAGAGCCGGAGCCAGGCAGGCTGCAGCCGCGATGTTCTGGGTCCCGGCCTCGAACTTCAGCGGCAGGGGGCCGTAGGTGGTCTTTTCGAAGGTCACCCGGTCGACCATATCGCCTCCTCCCATATAGGGCGGCATCTCCTCCAGCAACTCACGTTTGCCGTAGAGGATTCCGATGCCGGTCGGGGCGAATATCTTGTGGCCTGAGAAGGCGTAGAAATCGCAGTCAAGGCTGCCCACATCCACACGGCTGTGTACGATGCCCTGCGCTCCGTCGACGAGCACGCGGGCTCCGGCCTGATGGGCTGCAGCAATGATTTCGTGCAGCGGATTGACGACACCCAGCACGTTAGTGACGTGGGCCACGGCCACCAGCTTCACGTCGCGCTCGAGCAGCTTGCGGAAGGCGTCCATATCGAGGCTTCCGTCTTCTGTTACCGGGGCGACGAGCAGCTCGGTGCCGTATAGTTCGCAGGCAAACTGCCAGGGCACCAGGTTGGAGTGGTGTTCTGCCTCAGTGATGAGGATGCGGTCGCCCTTGCGCAGGAAACGGCGGGTGAAGCAGCTTGCCACCAGGTTGATGGCTGCCGTAGTGCCGCTGGTGAAGATCACTTGCCCGGCGGAGGGGGCTCCGATGAAGGCTGCGGCGGCTTCGCGGCCCTGCTGGTATAATTCGGTAGCATCCAGGGCAAGACGATGCACGGCGCGGTGTACGTTGGCACAGGTGTACGCCGTCATTCTCTCCTGCAGCTCGATGACGCAATCCGGCCTCTGGCTTGTGGCTGCATTGTCGAAATAGACCAGCGGCTTGCCGTATACCTGCTGCGAAAGGGCAGGGAAACGATTGCGGAAATCAACTACCAATTTGTCCATTTTTCGAAATACCCCTTAAGGTATAATCGGCAAAAATAATATATTTTTGTATTAGTTAATATTTAAGCGCTTATGTATGACTACATAAAAGGCCGTCTGGAGGAGCTTAACCCTGCCCAGGCGGTCGTCGAGGCAGGCGGCTTCGGCTACCGCATCCTCATCAGCCTGCAGACCTATTCGGCTCTCGAAAGCAAGCTTGGCAGCGAGGTCAAGCTGTTTCTCTATCACTATCTGCGCGAAGACGACGAAGGCTTTTTCGGCTTCGGCACCAAGGACGAAAGGAGTTTGTTCGAACTGCTCATCTCAGTGAGCGGAATCGGCCCTGCTACAGCCCGTATGGTGCTCTCGTCGATGACCAGTGACGAACTCAGCGCGGCGATCGTGGCGGAAGACATCAACAAGATCAAGAGCATCAAGGGCATAGGCCTCAAGAGCGCCCAGAGGCTGGTGCTGGAGCTGAAGGACAAGATAGTCAAGGGCGGAGGCAAGGATGCAAGCTTCATCGGGGTGGCAGGCGGCAATCCGAACCGCGAAGAGGCTGCGACAGCCCTCGTGCTGCTCGGATTCCCGAAGGCAGCGGTCGAAAAAGCTCTCGACAGGCTCGTCAAGGACGGAAAGGACACTTCTTTGGAGGACCTTATCAAACAAGCATTGAAAATACTTTGATATTATAGTAAAATTTGTTATATTTGCCGGGTACAAGAATAATTGCGTAATGAACATTCCTGAGACACTGAAATACACCAAGGACCACGAGTGGGTCGTCCTCGACGGCGATGTAGCTACGGTAGGCATTACCGATTTCGCGCAGAGCGAGCTCGGTGACATCGTTTTCGTAGATATCCCCACGGTCGGCGAGACTCTCGCGCAGGGTGAGAATTTCGGTGACATATAGGCTGTATAGACAGTTGCGGATGCTTATATGCCGATGAGCGGCGAGGTGCTGGAGCAGAACGAAGAGCTGGACGGTGCTCC
>JAGCZI010000242.1 GCA_017960085.1 Bacteroidales bacterium | reverse complement strand
CCGAAAGGATGATGCGCTGTCTCGGGCTGAAACCGGGCAGCGTCTCTCCCTTCGGTCTGATCGATGATATGGACCTGTCGGGAGCCGATCCCAAAGAACTGTTCGAAAACGGTCACAGGGTGAAGTTCTATCTGGATTCAGAACTGATGCAGGCTGAGCGTATAAGTTTCCACCCCTGCGACAACACCGCAAGCGTGGTGGTCACAAGGGCGGATTTTATGCGTTTCCTGGATCTCTGGGGCGGAGAATACGAACTGCTTTCAATGTAGCAGCCGTCAACGTTTGAAGTAAGGAGCGTCTCCGCCGCGCGGGACACTTCCGGCCATTACCGGCCAGCCGTCAACCCAGTCGACCTTGTCCAGCCAGGCCTTGCGGCCGGCATCAGGATCGTCGGCGTCATATCCGTGATAGAGTATCCAGTCCTGACCTGCGTCGTCGGTAATGATTTCGCTGCAGTGGCCCGGACCCCTGACAAAGTTGTCTCCTGAAACCAGTATCTCGTGGAAATTGGCCAGCATAGGGTTGCCGTGCCTGTCGGTATAGGGGCCTTCGATGCTGTCGCTGCGGCCGACCACGAGGGTGTAACGGCTCTTCAGTCCTTCGCAGCAAGTGCCGATGGATGCGAACAGGTAGTATTTTCCGTCACGTTTGTGAATATAGCTGCCTTCATAGGCGTCACCTGCGATCTGCACCTTGCGGTCGAAAGGCTGGCCCACGCTTCGGCCGTCTTCGCTCAGTTCCACCAGATAGATGCCGAAGAAACTGCCCCACGCCATATAGTTCTTGCCGCCGTCGCTGAAGAAGTTCTGGTCAATGGAATTCCTCACTCCGGATTCCGGCGACGGAATGAGGATGTGGGCGTAGCGGTAAGGTCCGGTGATGGATTCAGACTCGGCACAGGCGATTCCGCTCTCCCAGTGGCCGTCCCACACTCCGTTGGAGAAATACAGGATATACCTGTCCCCTACTTTCTGGATGTCCGGAGCCCAGTAGCCTGCACCTTCCACAAGCCTCGGTCTGTTTTCGGGATCGAAGGCAAAACCGGCAAACTCCCAGTCAACCAGATTGTCAGAGCGGTAGATGGGGATGTTTCCCTGACGCTGGGTCGCGAAGAGGTAGAAGGCTCCGTCATCACCGCGGATTACGGTCGGGTCGGGAGCGTTTTCATTGATGACGGGATTGCTGTACTGCGGCGCCTGGCTGTGGCAAGCCGTCAATGCGGTGAGAACAAGCAGAAGCAGTAATGACTTTTTCATAATGCTGTATATTAACTGGAAATAAAATCGCCTATCCGGTTCCCAAGTTAGCAAAAAATGCATAACTTTATCGAATCAAGTCTTAAATACGGTATTATATGTCTAAATACATTATTGCACTAGATCAGGGCACAAGCAGTTCGAGAGCCCTCGTTTTCAATGAAAAAGGCGAAATCTGCTCAGTAGCCCAAAAAGAATTCACCCAAATATTCCCTCAGCCGGGCTGGGTAGAGCACAACCCCAAGGAAATATGGTCTTCTCAGTCAGGAGTTATGGCCGAAGCCATCGCTTCCAAAGGCCTGAGAGCTTCCGACATCGCAGCCATCGGAATCACCAACCAGCGTGAAACCACCATAGTATGGGATGCCAGGACAGGAGAACCCGTCTATAACGCCATCGTATGGCAGGACCGCAGGACATCTGCTTTCTGCGACTCCCTGAAAATTGCCGGCAAGACCGACTTCATCCGCAAGAAGACCGGCCTGATCATCGATGCCTATTTCAGCGGTACCAAGATCCGCTGGATCCTCGAAAACGTTCCAGGCGCAAGGGAAAAGGCCAACAGAGGAGAGCTCCGTTTCGGTACTGTAGATTCCTGGCTCATCTGGAACCTGACCGGCGGCAAGGTCCACGTGACTGACGTGACCAACGCGTCCCGCACGATGCTCTTCAACATCCACACCCTGAAGTGGGACAAGGAACTGCTCGATCTGCTCGGAGTTCCCGAGTCTATGATGCCGCAGGTGAAGTCTTGCTCCGAGGTCTACGGCCATACCAGCACCAGCGTGCTGGCCGGCAATGTGCCTATCGCAGGTATCGCAGGCGACCAGCAGTCGGCCCTCTTCGGACAGATGTGCACCGAGCCCGGCGCAGTCAAGAATACTTACGGCACCGGCTGCTTCCTGCTTATGAATACAGGCGAGAAGCCCATCGAGTCCCGCAACAACCTGCTGACCACCATCGCCTGGAAGATCGGCGACAAGGTGAATTATGCCCTCGAGGGCAGTATCTTCGTTGCCGGCAGCGTTGTACAATGGCTCCGCGACGGTCTGGGCATCATCAAGTCAAGCGGCGAAGTAGAGGCTCTTGCCGCATCTGTTCCGGACAACGGCGGCGTATATTTCGTTCCGGCACTGACGGGTCTCGGCGCTCCGTACTGGGACCAGTATGCCAAGGGTTGCGTCTATGGCATCACCCGCGGTTCAACTGCTGCCCACATCGCCCGTGCAGCGCTTGAAGGCATCGCTTTCCAGACTATGGATATCGTTGAAGCTATGCAGAGCGACAGCGGCGTGAAGCTGTGCGAACTCAAGGTCGACGGCGGCGCTTCCCGAAACAACCTGCTGATGCAGTTCCAGAGCGACATCCTCGGCTGCGACGTGATCCGTCCGCAGATCACCGAAACCACCGGCCTCGGCGCGGCAT
>JAGCZI010000241.1 GCA_017960085.1 Bacteroidales bacterium | reverse complement strand
GTGTCGGCAGTTTTCGCAGGTATGGGAGAAAGCTACTTCCGCAATCTCGAGACAGCCACCCTGCGCAAGCTTCTCAGCGGCAGCCGGGGAGCCATAATCGCCCTCGGCGGTGGCGCCGTCGTAAGGGATGAGAACCGTGCAGTGCTGAAAGAGAACTGCCGTCTGGTGTGGCTCCGCTGCAGCCTCGACACCTGTCTTGAGAATATTGACGCCACTTATCCGAGGCCTCTTCTCCAGGGCAAGACAAGGGCCCAGATCGAAGAGATGTTCGAAGTCCGCAGCGGCATCTACAGTTCAGTAGCGGACACAGTCATCGACACGGACGCCCTGACGTTCGTGCAGATTGCCGATGCAATAGCGGCCGAATATGACTATTCGTAGTTAAAGCCGCTGTGCTCGCCCATCGGCCTGTCCAGAAGTTCCGGATTGGCAAAAATATACTTGAGCAGCTTGAGGCTGCGCACGAAATAGAATCCGTCCGCGATGCGCTCGTCAAGAGTAGCACCAATATCCAATATATCCCTCACTTCCTTGTGTCCGTCGGGCATCACCATCTCTTCTTTATGCACGGTGCCGACAGTCACCATAATGCTGTTGGTGCCGTAGTTGTTCAGATGGTGGTAGACGGCAGGACCGCCGATGCTTCCCAGGTTGCTCAGCAGCACTGAGGAGTAATTGCAGTCACCGTCCGTCAGAGCCTTGGGGTTGACGCCCCAGAAGTCGAGCCAGCGGATGATCCTGAGCGCCAACATCAGCAGCAGGCGCGGAATCTTGGCGAAGGCGTCGATGGTAGAGTCGATGCCTCCGGTGGAATGCTCGCTCTTGCGCATCTGCTTGATTTCGCCTGACATCCTGTAGCTGAGGCTGTCCAGATTGTCGTCATCCTTCGGAACGAAAAACATAATTGATTCGTCGGAACCGTCGAGGAAGCGGCGCTTTGCG
Organism: Bacteroidales bacterium; assembly: GCA_017960085.1. GTDB lineage: Bacteria > Bacteroidota > Bacteroidia > Bacteroidales > UBA932 > Equibacterium. Next base: position 3,705 of record JAGCZI010000241.1, on the reverse strand, counting down.
ACGAAGCTCATACTGACATCGTATCTTTCGTAGACACGTCTGCCCTGGATGAAACGGTTCATCTTGTTGCGCTCCTTCACCATCCTGGCGACAGCGATGATCATAGCGTGGAAAATTGTGGTCTTGTAGTCGGGATGGCCTTCATTTTTCTTCTCAAGGAACTTGAGGACTTCGGTCACATCCAGTTTGTCATTGAGGTAGACCTCACAATCGGTACGGTTGGGAAAGAGGTGCATCATCACGGTGTTGAGTCCTGGAATGTCTTTTACCCAGAAGCCGTCCCGACGGTCTCCCCATTTCCTTTTTCTAGTTTCGCTCATTAGTTTAGGTTCAAGTATAATTAACAAATTTAATAAACTTGTTTTAAATTTGCGCTCCACAAAGTCATAACTGTAACAAAAGAATCTATAATTATAACAAGATGAAAAAAGTATTTGTACTTATGTTATCAGTCCTTGCATTCGCTTCTTGCGGAAACAAGAACAGCGTTCCTGCCCTGGATATGAGCTACCTTGACACCAGTGTCAGCCCCAAGGCAGATTTCTATCAATACTCAACCGGCGGTTGGCAGAAGAACAACCCGCTCCGTCCCGAATTCTCACGCTACGGCAGCTTCGACGCCCTGCGCGAGCAGGCTCAGGAGAACCTCAACGCCCTCTTCGAGAGTATGACCTCTGTCAAGGCAGAATACGGCACCGTAGACCAGAAGATCTCTGATCTTTACAAGATGGCCCTCGACTCAACCACCCGCAACGCTCTTGGAGCACAGCCCATCCAGCCCTACATCGCCCAGATCCAGGCCATCAAGACCAAGGATGATCTGGCCAGGGTACTCGGCGAGATGAATCTTTACGGCGAAGGCGGTTTCTTCGGTTCAGGAGTCAGTGCCGACCTCACCAACAGTGATATGCAGATCCTCTACCTCGGCCAGGGAGGCCTTGGAATGGGTGACCGCGACTACTACCTCCTCGAGAGCAACGCAGCCCTCAAGGAAGGATACAAGAACTTCCTCGTGAAAGTCCTCAAGCTCGCCGGCATTGAGAATGCCGAAGCCGTAGTAGCCAAGGATATGACAGTGGAAGACGCTATGGCCCAGATTTTCTGGACACGTGAGCAGAACCGCGACGTAGCAGCCCAGTACAACCCGATGTCAACCGAGCAGATCTGCAAGAGATGGCCGGAACTCCGTTTCGACAAGGTTTGTGCAGTAGCAGGCATCGCACCTCAGGAGAAGGTCATCGTCGAGCAGCCTTCATACTTCGACGGCCTCAACAAGTTCTTCACAAAGACCGACATCGAGACTCTCAAGGCATATCTGCTCTGCCAGTTCATCAGCGGTCAGTGCAGCGCCCTCAGCGATGACTTCTACACAGCATCCTGGGAATTCTTCAGCCACCAGATGGCCGGCGCCCAGGAGCAGCAGCCCCGCTGGAAACGCGCAATGGGTGTTCCCAACAGCCTCCTCGGAGAAGCTGTCGGACAGATGTATGTTGAGCGCTACTTCCCCGAGTCTTCAAAGCAGATGATGATCGAACTCGTGGAGAACCTCCGCACCGCCCTCGGCCAGCACATCGACGAACTGGAGTGGATGAGCGACGCCACCAAGGCCAAGGCTCGTGAGAAACTCGCAGCCTTCACCGTGAAGATCGGCTATCCCGACAAATGGAAAGACTACAGCACCCTCGACATCAACCCTGACAATACATACTACGAGAACCTGCGCAACGCCAGCGCGTGGTATGTGAAGGACAACCTTTCAAAACTCGGCAAACCGACCGACAAGACTGAGTGGGGTATGACTCCTCAGACCGTCAATGCATACTACAACCCTACCACCAACGAGATCTGCTTCCCTGCAGGTATCCTCCAGAAACCGTTCTTCGATCCGAACGCTGACGAGCCCGTAAACTACGGCGGCATCGGCGTAGTCATCGGCCACGAGATGTCACACGGTTTCGACGACCAGGGTTCTATGTTCGACGCTGTCGGCAATATGGTCAACTGGTGGACTCCTGAAGACAAGGCTAAGTTCGACGCTCTCGGTGACAAGCTCGTCGCCCAGTTCGACGAAGTCGAAATCCTCCCCGGCGTTCACGCCAACGGCCGCTACACCCTCGGTGAAAACATCGGTGACCACGGCGGACTTTCAATCGCCTACACCGCTATGGAGAACGCAATGGCCGGCAAGCCTGTCAAACTCATCGACGGCTTCACTCCTGCCCAGCGTTTCTACCTCAGCTACGGCGCCATCTGGGCCCAGAACATCACCGACGAAGAGAAGGCACGCCTCACCAATATGGACGTACACTCTCTCGCAAAGAACCGCGTAAACGTTTCTGTACGTAACTTCCAGACCTTCTTCGATGCATTCGACATCCACGAAGGCGACCCTATGTTCCGTCCCGAGTCTGAGCGCGTACACATCTGGTAGTCCGCTTCAGGCCTGAAAAAGAAAAGCGCGTGGAAATTGTTCCACGCGCTTTTTCTTTCTATGGTACGGGCCCTTGCAGGCTTATTGCTCCTTCTGGTTCTCCCTGATATATGTCACAACTTCGCCGACAGTGGTGAACGGGGCCCTTGAGGTGTCGAAGTTCACCTTGAACTTGTTCTCCAGGGCGAGCGACATCAGCAGCATCGACAGCGAGTCGATGCCGAGGTCGCGGACGAGGTTGCTTTCGAGGGTTGCTGACGAGGTGTCAAGATGCGGTTTCATCACCGCAAGGATCTCTTTGAGTCCTTCGAAAATCTCTAGGTCTGTCATTACTGGTTGCGAGCTACTTTAAGGGAACCTGTACGTTTGAAATCTTCCTTGCGGACAGTAACCTTGGTTACGCGGTGAGTCGTGGGCAGGGTGGCGTTCACATCTTCCACGAGCTTGTTGAAGAAGGCGTTCACCTCTTCCTCAGACTTGCCTTCAACGAAAGCGGGCTGAGGCAGGATGTCGATGGCGATGACGCTCTCGCCGTTCATAATGTCTTCTTTCACGAGGCAGTCGCGCAGTGCGTCGCACTTGTAGAAAGGCTCTTCGATGCTCTCGGGAGAAACATTCTCGCCGTTTGCAAGGATGATGAGGTTCTTGATTCGGCCTGTGATATACAAAAAGCCGTCTTCGTCCATTCTTCCGAGGTCTCCTGTGCGGAACCAGCCGTCCTCAGTGAAAGCTGCTTCTGTGTTAGCGGGATCCTTGTAGTATCCGAGGAATATGTTGTCGCCCTTGAGCTGGATCTCTCCGTCCACGAAGCGGATCTGCTGCTCAGCATAGAGCTTGCCGACTGATGTGGGGTGAGTCTTGACGTCAGCATTGCCGGTAGTGAAGTTGGCGCCCTCGGTCAGGCCGTAGCCGCCGAGAAGGCCGATACCCATACCGTCAAAGGCCTTTATAAGCCTCGGGGGAACATTGGCAGCGCCGCTGATGATGATCTTGAGCTTGCCTCCGAGGAAGTTCGGAGTATACATCCTGGTCAGACCGTAGAGGATGTCGCAAAGGCCGGGCACGAGGGTCAGGAAGGTCGGCTGGATAGCCGGCAGCTTGCTGATAGTGGCCTTCATATCTTCGCAGGCTACCCACTCGTTACCTGAATACAGGCAGGACATCGTGCCTTTGATGAGGCCGAAGACGTGGCTCAGCGGGAGCATACCGATGGTACGGTGGCAATGCAGGATGCTGCAAGGCATAAAAGCGCCGTTGAACGAACCTCTCATCAG
>JAGCZI010000037.1 GCA_017960085.1 Bacteroidales bacterium | reverse complement strand
TCTTGATGAAATCCGCGCCAGCCTCCATAGCCAGGAACGAAGCCTGCGCGATGTTCTCAAAGCTGCCGAGAGAGCCGGTCTCAAGGATGACCTTCAGGCGGACATTTCTCTTCACGGCCGATGTTATGGCTTTCTTTATCTCCGAAATCTCCTTTGCCGCGTCATCGTAGCGCCCGTCCAGGAATGAGTTCAGGGCAAGCACAATGTCCACTTCGTCGGCTCCGTCGCCTACGGCCTTGACACATTCGAAGACTTTGACGTCGAGGAAACTCTGGGATGCGGGGAAGCACCCTCCTACTACCGTCACGTGGACTTCGGGATTCTCCCTGGTTATGTCGACAGTCTTGGCGAAATTCGGATATACGCATATCGACGCCGGCAGCGGATAGTCGGGATACAGGCTGTTGAATTTGTTGACTTTCTGAGTCATCGCCGCGATTCTGGTCGGGGTGTCAGTCACCGTCAGGGATGTCAGGTCGATCATACCAAGCGCCTTGGCGTAGACTTCTTTGTTCTGCCATCTGGCGAGGTTTTCCCTTACAGCTGCCACCTTCTCGTCGATATTGGTCGGAAGGTATCCGTATTTCTCAAGGTAGTTCATATTACAAGTCCAGGTTTATATCAGGTTTTATTCTATTTCTTCTTCAACCGGAGGTGCGCTCTGGTGACGGCCCCTCCTCCTTCCGGCCCTCTTGTCTTCGGGCTCTTCTATGTTCATTTCCACCGCCTCGGTTGCTTCAGTCAGCTCATAGGCTTTGGCTTCTTTTTCGAAGCGATCGTGGGCCTTCTTGAAAATCTCCTTGAACGTAACAGGGTCGTTCAGGTAAAAGTCTATGGAACTGTTGAAATCCTCTTCGCTGAAGCCGTACTGCTCAAACAAGGCACCATAGACGGATGTCGTGTCAGCCATAACCGAATAGCCGCCGTCGTTCTCTATCTGCGCGTCCAGCACGTACATATCGTGAAGTATCAGGGCCATCTTGTTCGGGGGTATGGCTGCTTTCTTGGAGCAGCCCGTAAAGACCAGGACGGCTGCGAGCAATATGAACTGACATCTTCTAAACATATTACAAATGTAATAAAAAATTAGGTGCACAATTAGTATCTTTGTGCGTTTAGAAAACCTTATCTGAAATATGAACGTACTGGTCATCGGAGGCGGCGGACGCGAACACGCCATAGCCTGGAAAATCAATCAAAGCCGCATTGAGCACAACCTGTTCTGTCTTCCCGGCAATCCCGGCACTGCCGTATTTGCCACCAACATCCCCGGCAAGGTCACGGACTTCGCGCTTGTGAAGGAGACCGTCCTGTCAAAGGCCATCGACCTTGTCGTCGTCGGCCCCGAGGTTCCGCTGGTCGAGGGCATCACCGACTTCCTTGCCGCTGAAGCGCCGGCCGTCAAGGTTATCGGCCCGTCAAAGAAAGGTGCGATGCTTGAGGGCAGCAAGGACTTCGCGAAGGATTTTATGACCAGGCACGGCATTCCTACCGCCAGGTACGCCACATTCACAGCCGAAAGCTATGACGAAGCCTGCGCCTTCCTCGGCGGAATGGAGCCTCCCTACGTACTGAAAGCCGACGGCCTTGCAGCCGGTAAGGGAGTGCTGATCGTGGATGACCTTCAGCAGGCCAAGGCTCTGCTGAAAGACATATTCGACGGCAAGTTCGGCGACGCCGGAGCCAAGGTGGTCATCGAGCAGTTCCTCGACGGCATCGAGATGTCCGCTTTCGTGCTCACTGACGGCAAGGACTACCTGCTGCTGCCCGAAGCCAAGGACTACAAACGCATCGGTGACGGCGACACAGGCCTCAATACAGGCGGAATGGGCTCCGTCAGCCCCGTTTGCTTCGCAGACGAAGCTTTTATGGACAAGGTACGCAGCCGCATCATCGAGCCCACCATCGCAGGCATAGCCAAGGACAGCCTCGACTACAAAGGCTTCATATTCTTCGGCCTTATGAACTGCGGCGGAGACCCTTATGTCATAGAGTACAATGTCCGGATGGGCGACCCCGAGACTGAGTCGGTAATGACCAGGATCAAGAGCGACCTGCTGGAGCACCTCATCGCCTGCGGCGAAGGCCGTCTTGCCGACGAAGAGATAGTCATATCCCCGGATGCTGCAGTCACAGTGATCATCGCTTCCGGCGGTTATCCCGAGGAATACAAATCGCACTATCAGATTATGGGCAATGCCAGCAAGGGTGCCCACGTCTTCCACTGCGGCACAGCCTACGAGGACGGCTTCATCGTAAGTGCGGGAGGAAGGGTCCTGGCCGTCACTGCCAACGCCCCTGACATCGCTCAGGCCCGCGAAGACGCATACGACGCTGTCGGCAATATCTTCTTCACTGACTGCTATTATCGCAACGACATAGCGTGCGACCTGCTTTCGCTCGAAGGCGGGGATGAAGACTGATGGATGCCCGCCACGACATAAGCCGATTCTCAGTCCCTCTTTCCGTTGCTGCGCTGCTTCTGCTCGCGAGCCTCGTCTGGTTGCCTTGCACTGAGGTTGACTCGCTCAGGTATTCCCTTGCGGGCCAGTACCTGCGCTTTGACTGGTTCTACAGCATCCCCGCACTCTCCAAGATTGCCGCATTGCTGCTGCTCGCAGCTTTTCCAAGGATGTTCTACATCTTTGACAGGCGTTACCCGCTGAAGCTTTCCGCCAGTTTCCCCATTCTGTTTTCCGTGCTGGTCCTCTCCTGCAGGGACGCTCTCAGCCTGAGTTCGATACACATTGCAGCCTTTTTCCTGACCTGGGCTGTATATTACAGTTTCAGGGCTTCGCTGGAGACCTACGACGCCGACAATCCCTTCCTTTCTATGCTGCTGCTGTCCACAGCCTCCCTGTTCTTCGTACCGCTGGTGTGGATGGCCCCGCTGATAGCACTGCTGGACAACAATGACTCCGCCCAGAAAGGCAAGACTATCATAGGATCCATACTCGGACTGCTGCTGCCGATAGTCTTCATTGTCGGCATCCATACCATAGCCACAGGTTTCACTGACATACTGGAGCCCGCCTCAAGATATCTGGAGATGGCAGTCGACATCGACTTGGGCCTTCCCCTGGTGCATCAGTCCGCCACCGTGCTTAAGGTGCTGCTTCTGGCAGTCGCCCTGATATGGGCCTCCATCCTGTTCCTGACAGTGTTCAACACCCTCGACTTGACGGCTGAGAGATGCCACATCCGCTGCATCCTTTACGGGATCTGGCTTGCAGCCACAGCCCTGGTTTTCGGCAATTCCCTAGGTTCCCTGCCCTGGATGCTTGCCCTGATGCCGTTCTCGTTCTTCCTGTTCGCCTTCTTCGGCAAAGTGACACACAAAAGGATCGGCATTTTCCTGCTGACCCTGCTGCTGATGGTGATTGTAGCTGAAAGAGTAGTTACGCTGCTGTAGACGAGCTATATGGCGATGCCGCCGTCAACGGCTATCACCTGCCCTGTAACATAGGACGCCAGGTCACTGGCCAGGAAAAGGCACGCCTGAGCCACATCCTGCGGAGTTCCGCCCCTGCGCAGGGGGATCCTGGCCTCCCAAGCCTGCAGGGTTTCCTCGGGCATAGCTGCGGTCATATCTGTCTTTATAAAGCCGGGAGCTACGACATTGACCCTTACGCCCCTTGAGCCGACTTCCTGGGCTACGGACTTCGCAAGGCCGATGAGACCAGCCTTGGAAGCGGCGTAATTGCTCTGTCCCGCATTGCCGTGGATGCCCACTACTGAACTGATATTGACGATCGAGCCGCACCGGTTGCGCAGCATCGAAGGCAGTACGGCGTGGATATAATTGAAGGCACTCTTGAGGTTGGCGGCTATTACAGTATCCCACTGGGCCTCATCCATCCTCATCGTCAGGCCGTCCCTGGTTATGCCGGCATTATTGACGAGGATGTCTATCCTTGAAAATTCGGACAGCACCTGTTCCACAACCTTTGAAGCGCCTTCAAAGTCGGTTGCGTCGGAGCGGATGGCAAGCACCTTGACGCCACAGGCTTCCAGCTCGCGCCTGGTTTCCATCGCAGCCGCTTCTGACGTGAGATATGTGAAGGCTATGTCGGCGCCTTCGCTTGCGAACCTGAGGGCGATCGCCTTGCCGATTCCTTTTGCGGCTCCGGTTATAAGTGCGGTTTTGTTCTTCAGCAGCATAGTGACTATATGAATTGCGCCGTCAGGTCGTATTCGTCCGCGGCTGTTATCTTTACCTTCATAAATCTGCCCCTCATCGATGCCGGCACTGCAGCCGCAGGGATCAGTATCTCACCGTCCACATCGACGGATTCTTTCTCGCTGCGGGCGTGCACCATTCCGTCGCTGAAGCCGTCCACGAGCACTCTTTCGACAGTCCCAACCCTGCTCTCGTT
>JAGCZI010000240.1 GCA_017960085.1 Bacteroidales bacterium | reverse complement strand
CTCCGCCTCCGGTTCCGAAAGTATAGTATTTGCCGTCGCACTCAACTATAGTGGACGGGTCGTGGATGAAGGGAGAGCCTGTCTGGGCAAATGACAAAGCGCCCGACAGGAGCATTGAAGCCATTATGAGGATCTTTTTCATAGTCGCCGGGGTTTATCAGTTGCAGGTTATGGTATAATTCGTGACCGGGTTGCCGTGGTCGTCTATGAAGCGGGCACAGAACTCGCTCATCCCGGGGCCGTTCATCGTGGCGCCTCGGAGCACGTTGCGGCCCTTCTTGAGGGTGATACGGTCAGAAACCGCACTGTCGACTCCCATATGGCGGTCGCCGGCCAGCAGGAGCAGTTCTTCCCCGTTGACCCACCATCTGGCAGCCTTGTTGGAGCCGATCGAGAGCCTGACATTCTCTATGTCCTCCTCGCAGTTGATGACAGTCACCGTCCAGAAGATGACGCCGTAGCGGTCTTTGCCGAGACCCGTTGCGAAGCGGAAGAGCTTGACGAAGAAATGGTCGCTGTCAAGGGCGTGCCAAGTCAGGGTGGCCTTGACGAACTTGGGCTCGTTCTGGCCGCCGCCGGAAGGCCGCCTGGCGGTGAGGTCTACCGGAGGCTGGTATTCCATAGTGACCTTGACTTTGTCTCCGTCCTTGGGAATGACGGTCAGCTGGTTGGGGAAATACTCGACGCTAAGGTTCTCGCGGGTGTAGGAGTCAGTGAACACCCTGTTGGTCGGGTTGGGCTTGCTGATAGGCTCCAGAATCATCCAGCGGCGGATGAATCCCTCGGCGTCAGGGACGGCAGAAGGAGTGGTCACCGGAGTGAAATAGCCTTTCAGCGCTTCGGCCACATCGACCTTGTTGCTTTTCTTCTGCGCGGCTGCGGTGAAGGGCAGCAGGGCGGACAGAAGCAGCGTCGCAAATAGTTTGGGAAGGAAGTTCATACAGTCGGTCTTTAGTATTTCTACTTACAACAAATTTAATCAATGTCTAAATAAGTATAGCTATTTAGCCGTATATTCGCGGCCGTTATCCTGACACTGTATTTTGAGCCTGGCTGAACATAGTAGAAAAGTATCCCTGAAGAACAGGAATACGCTCTTGGGCTTTGCCGCAGGAATCCTGGCCGGCGTGTCATACGGCTTGAATCCTCTCTTCGGCAAACCGTTGCTGGAAGGTGGGGTGCCGGTGCTGTCAATGCTGTTTTTCCGTTATGCGATTTCTGCTCTGCTGCTTGGCGGCTGGATGCTGCTCCGCAAGGAGACATTCAGGACGACGTGGCGGGAATTCAGGCTTCTGATAGTGTTGGGAATGCTGTTCGCCGCCAGCAGTGTCTTCCTTTTTGAGTCGTACAAGTTCATCCCGGCAGGCCTTGCCACAACGCTGGTGTATCTGTACCCGATATTCGTTGCAGTCATAATGCTGTTCCTGAAGGTCTATCCCACCTGGCAGGTATGGCTCAGCATCGCGGCCACGGTGGGTGGCGTGGTAGTGCTAAGCTGGCCCGGCGGAGGCGTGACACTGCACTGGGCTGGGATGCTTATGTCTGCCTTGTCTGCACTCAGCTATTCTTTCTTCCTGATTATCGTGAATCGCTCGCAGCGCATCAAGCATCTTTCAGAGCACGCACTGACCTTTTATGCCCTTGTGGTAGGCGCAACTCTTTTCCTCGGGTATCAGATTATAGACGGTACTCCTGTGACGCAGGGCATCGACCGGCCTTCAGAAATAGGGAATCTGATCGGTCTGGCTGTCTTCCCTACTATGATATCGATGCTCACCATATCCATAGCCACCCGGCTCATCGGGCCGACCAAGACTGCGGTCCTGGGCGTTTTCGAGCCGCTGACCGGTATACTCGTAGGTACCCTGGTGTTTGCAGAGCCTGTGACAACCAATATCCTGGCCGGCATCGCAATATGCATAGCGGCCGTACTGTTTATGGTCGTGAGCGAGAATTCCTCAAAAGCCGGTCATAAGACCGGTGCGGATTCTTAGAAGGCAGCTACTTCCACTCAAAGTTTTCTTTGCCGGCACCGACTTCGAAGTGATATTTGACGATGCCGAGGTCGACATTGACGTAGCCGGCCATTGAGAACAAGCCCCTGGCCTCTACTTTATTGTCCTTGTGCAGGATGAATTTGAATTTCTGCTGGTTGACAGCGGTCGGGGCCAGCAAGGCTGCTTCCAGTCCTGACTTGAACCAGTCCGGAACCGGCTCTTCAGCCTCATAAAACTGATCGGCAGGCTTTTGGGGATGCTGGACGCCGGATATGGTTCCGTAACCGAGAGAGATTACGCAGTGGACGATATCACCTTTGCGGAGAGTATAAGTTCCGGGAATCTTCTTGTATGTCAGGCCGACCCAGCAGGTGTTCAGGCCCAGGGTCTGGGCAAGCAGCACCAGTTTCTCCCCCTGATAGCCGATGGCCTCCTCTGCCTCATCTCCCTTCGGACCAGCCATCACGAAATAGTTCTTTACTCCGGAGAAAGCGCCGTATTTCCACATTCCCGTCGAGAAAGCCTTGGGCTCCTCCAGCACGAGCTGGATGTTCAGACCGCTCTCTGAGTTGACTTCCTCCAGTGCTGAGCGCAGCGTCGCAACTTTATCGGCCTCGATGGGCTCGTCTGTGTATTTGCGCACGGAGTGCCGTGCTTCAATTGCTTCTTTGATTGTCATAGTAATAAGGGCTACAGTTGTATAACAGCTACTAATATACTAACTTTAGCGCTTTAACTCACTGATCATCCTAATAAAAACAATCAATAACTATCTATGAAAAAACTTTCAATCTTCGCGCTCATAGCTTGTGTAGCTTTGATGAGTGCCTGCGGTCCCAAGGATCCCGGTCTTAAGGACGCCTACAAGAAGTATTTCAAAATCGGAGTCGCCGTTACCGAGCGTAATGTGGCAGACCCCCTTCAGGCTGAACTCATCCTCAAGGAGTTCAACAGCGTTACCGCTGAGAACTGTATGAAACCTGGTGAGATCCATCCCCAGGCCGGTGTTTGGAATTTCGAGAAGGCCGACGCCATCGCAAACTTCTGCCGTGAGCACGGCATCAAGATGCGTGGCCACAACCTGGTTTGGCACAGCCAGTTCGCTACGTGGATGTTCACCAAACACGATGAAAATGGCAATGCTGTGGTAGAACGTGACGAGAAAGGTGACACCGTATGGGTAGAAAGGCCTGCATTCGGCCGTTTCCCCGGCTTCGGCGGTCCGAGACCTGACGGCGCAGCACGTCCCAACGGAGCTCCGGCTTTCCAGATGACCAAGGTTCCCAAGTATGTCGCTGCCAGCAAAGAAGAGTTCTATGATTCCCTCAGAGTACATATCAATACCGTTGTAAACCGTTACAAGGACGTCATCTATTGCTGGGACGTAGTCAACGAGGCGATGAGCGATGCCGACAACCCTGATGCACCTTATGAGGATATGTTCCGCAAGTCACAGGCTTTCCAGCTGTGCGGTGACGAGTTTATCAAGAACGCATTCATCTGGGCTCACGAGGCAGATCCGAACGCAGGACTGTTCTACAATGACTACAGTGCCTGGACTCCTTCGAAGAGGACCTACATCTACAAGATGGTCAAGAAACTCCAGGAAGAAGGTGCTCCTATCACCGGCATCGGTATGCAGGGCCACTACAACATCTTCGACAACCCGACTCTCGAGGATTTCGAGACAGCCATCAATATGTATCTTGAGCTCGTAGACGACATCCAGATCACCGAGTTCGACATCCGTATCAACGAAGAGGCCGGCGGCGGACTCCAGTTCAGCCGTGGCGAAGGCCAGGTTTACACCGAAGAAATCCAGAAACAGCAGGAGAAGAAATACGCCGATCTTTTCGAGATTATGCGCAAATACAAAAAGAACATCTCTTGCGTAACCTTCTGGAACCTCAGCGACCGTGATTCTTGGCTCGGTGCCAACAACTATCCGCTCCTTTTCGACAGCGAGTACCAGCGCAAGCCCGTATACTACACCGTCCGCGACTTCAAGAAAAACAAATAAAACCGGATACAGTGAATAAAAAAGCAATTACCGTAGCGGTTTCGCTGCTTGCGGCTCTGACGGCATTCGCCCAGCAGTCCAATGTAAACCTCAGCTATAACCCCCAGAAAGACACCGAAGGGCTGATCCCCTTCAGCGCCAATCTGAATTCTCCGCAGGTGAATGACGACCATACCGTCATTTTCCGGCTCAGGGCCCCTAAGGCAGAGTCTGTCGCCCTCTCAGGTGCGATGACTACAGTTATGGGAGTCCGTGGGAACATACCTTTCACCAAAGGAGAAGACGGCATCTGGACCCTCACCATCGGCCCCCTCCCGGTCGATATGTACCAGTACAACCTCGTCGTCGACGGAGTCAGTATGGCTGATCCCAATAATACCTACGCCGCCTTTACGGCGATGCCTCCTTACAGCGAGCTCATCGTGCACGGCGACGGACCTTCATGGTGGGACGCCAAGGATGTGCCTCACGGAGCCGTCACCCGTCATATCTACTACAGCCCTGTCACCAAGGGAGAGCGTG
>JAGCZI010000036.1 GCA_017960085.1 Bacteroidales bacterium | reverse complement strand
TCCTCACCCTGGAGATTGACCAGTTTCGTACCGACAGTGGCAAGAAGAACTTTCTGGCCTGCAGCCACATTGGGAGCGCCGCATACTACCTGCAGGGGCTCGCCGCTGCCCACGTCAAGCTTAGTCACGTGCAGATGGTCGGAATCAGGATGTGCCACGCACTCCAGAACGTGGGCAACAACTACGCCCTCAAGTCCTCCGGGGATCTGTTCTACGGTTTCTATATGCTCAACCTCAAGGCCGGTTGATGTCAGTATTTCAGCTACTTTCTCAGGTTGAAGATCAAACTTCAGATAGTCTTTCAACCAATTGTACGAAACAGTCATATCTTATTTGAATAGTGATTCTATAAATTCTTTTTTGTCAAAGGGGCGAAGGTCTTCTATCTTCTCACCTACGCCGATAAGTTTGATGGGAATCTGGAACTGGTCGCTGATGCCTATCACGACGCCGCCCTTCGCAGTGCCGTCGAGTTTGGTGACGGCCAGGCAGGTAACGTCAGTGGCCTTGGTGAACTCCTTGGCCTGGTTGAAGCCGTTCTGGCCGGTGGAACCGTCAATCACAAGCATAACGTCGTGGGGTGCGTCAGGAATAACCTTGCGCATCACGTTGCGGATCTTGGTGAGCTCGTTCATCAGGTTGACTTTGTTATGGAGACGGCCTGCAGTATCAATGATGACGACATCGGCATCCTTGGCCACAGCGCTCTTGACAGTGTCGAAAGCGACGCTCGCGGGGTCGCTGCCCATCTGCTGCTTGACGATGTCGACACCCGCACGCTCGGCCCAGATAGTGAGCTGGTCCACTGCAGCGGCGCGGAAAGTATCCGCAGCACCCAGGACTACCTTCTTGCCTTCTTTCTTGAGCTGGGAAGCTAGCTTGCCGATGGTAGTGGTCTTGCCCACCCCATTCACTCCGACAACCATAATCACGTACGGTTTCTTTGAGAAATCAAAGATGTCGTCGGTATCATTGCTGTCCGCACAGAGCATATCCTGGATCTCCTCGCAGAGAATCTGGTTCAGCTCATCACTGTTCAGGAACTTGTCACGGGCGACCCTTTCTTCAAGACGCTCGATTATTTTCATCGTAGTGTCAGCTCCAACGTCAGAAGCTATCAAAGCCTCCTCGATAGAATCAAGCACATCGGCGTCTACGACGGATTTACCCATCAACGCGTGGGACACCCTGTCGAAGAAAGACCTTCTGGTCTTTCCCAGACCTTCGTCCAGCGATTTTTTCTGTTCAGGTTCTTCCTGTTTGTTCCTTCTGAAAAAAAGCCCCATAGCAAATTCGGCGATAATCGCGCAAAGATACTAATTATTTGTGTCTTTTTGCGAGTTCTTCTTCGAGGTCTTCGATGCCGAATCCCATCTGTTCGCACAGGACGAGCAGGTGATATACAAGGTCGCCTGCCTCATAGAGGAAACGCTCCTTGTTGCCGTCCACAGCTTCAATCACAGTCTCAACGGCTTCTTCGCCCACTTTCTGGGCAATCTTGTTGACCCCTTTGGTAAAGAGATGGGTGGTATAGGAGCCCTCGGGCATATCTGCGTGACGCTGACGGATGCAAGCCTGCAGCGTACCGATGAAACGTTCGTTCTCACGGGTGTCGAAGCAAGCGGTGGTGCCGCGATGGCAGGTGGGTCCGTCCGGGATGGCCCTCACCAGCAGTGTATCCATATCACAGTCGGGATACATAGCCACGACATTCAGGAAATTGCCGCTGGTCTCGCCTTTTGTCCACAGGCATTGACGGCTGCGGCTGAAAAAGGTTACTTTCCCTTCTGCTACGGTCTTGTCGAAGGCTTCGCGGTTCATATAGCCGAGCATCAGCACCTTGAGGGTGTTGTCGTCCTGGATAATCACCGGCAGCAGTCCGTCGGCACACTTATCGAGTTTAAAATCGTCAAAGGTCATATTCTTACAGGTATGTTAAGTTTTTTCAATTCACGTTTGAGGTCGGGGATGCGGATCTCACCCAGATGGAATATGCTGGCTGCCAGAGCCGCATCTGCGCAGCCATCGGCAAGCACGTCCGCTATGTCACGGATGCTTCCTGCGCCACCGGATGCAATGACGGGGATGCTGAGAAGCTCGTTCAGCCTGCGGTAGGTTTCTATCGGGTATCCTGCCTTGGTTCCGTCGTGGTCCATAGAGGTGAAGAGCAACTCCCCGGCGCCACGTTCCTGGGCTTCGCGGGCCCAGCTGAAGAGTTCTTTGTCGGTGGGATACTTGCCGCCGTGCGTCGTCGCCATCCAGCGTCCGTCCACCTGACGCGCGTCTATGGCTATCACGACGAACTGGCTGCCGTATTTCGAGGCTATGTCGCTGATCAGCTGTGGATTCTTGATGGCTGCGGTATTGACGCTGATCTTGTCTGCACCGGCGTCGAGCAACCTTGCGGCATCGTCCACGCTGCTTATGCCTCCGCCCACGGTAAAGGGTATGTTTATGGCCAGGGCTATCTTCTCCACCAGGGAGCAGAAGGTCCTTCGGCCTTCGAATGTGGCGCTGATATCCAGGTACACGAGTTCGTCGGCTCCTTCATCGCTGTAGCGGCGGCCCAGTTCGACGGCGTCGCCTACATCTCTCAGCGAGACGAAGTTGATGCCCTTGACGGTCCTTCCGTCCTTGACGTCCAGACAGGGTATTATCCTCTTAGCGACCATCTTTCGATATCTTTCATTGTTATGCGGCCTTCATATATCGCCTTGCCGACGATTACTTTCCGAAGGCCCAGTTCTTCAAGCTTTTCTATGTCTGCCATACAGCTGATGCCGCCGCTGACCGTGATGTCGATGGCGTCATAGTGCTGCTGCAGGTCCTTGTAGAGGTCGAAGGCAGGCCCCTGCAGCATTCCGTCCCTGCTGATGTCTGTGCAGATCACATTGCCCAGTCCGTCAGCCGCGAACAGGTCTATCAATTCCTCTATGCTGAGCTGCGTGTCTTCCAACCATCCGTTAACAGACACTTTGCCGTCGCGGATGTCGGCCCCGAGGATTACCTTCGGGCCGAAGCCTATCAGCCATTCGCGGAACAGCTCCGGCTTGAGAGCAGCCACACTGCCGCAGATGCCGTAGGTCGCTCCGCTGTCGAACACAGACCTCAGAGCATCGGCAGTCTTGATGCCTCCGCCCCACTCTATCTCCATAGATGTCCGGCCGGCAAGCTGCTCGAGCACTTTGAGGTTTGCCGGAGCACTCTGCTTCGCCCCGTCGAGGTCGACCAGATGCAGTCTCACAATGCCGGCATCCTGATAGGCAAGTGCCATATCCAGCGGGCTGGCGTCATACACTTTTTTACGGCCGTAGTCTCCCTGACTCAGCCGGACGCAACGTCCTTCTATAATGTCTATTGCCGGAATGATCTGTATCATAGCCCGAGGAAATTCTTTATTATCACAGCCCCCACCTCTCCGCTCTTCTCCGGATGGAACTGGGTGCCGTAGAAATTGCCTTTTGCCAAGGCGCCGCTGAAAGCCACGCCGTGGGTTGTTGTCGCTATCGTATCGCCGCAGAGCTGCGGATAGAAAGAATGCACATAATAAACGTAACTGTCCTCCTTCAGGCCTTTGAACAGTCCGGTTTTCAGGTCGCAGATAGAATTCCAGCCCATATGGGGAATCTTCAGTCCATCTGCCGGCTGGAAACGTACCACGTCGGTGTCGAAGATGCCCATACACTTCACATCGCCTTCTTCGGAACGGCGGCACATCAGCTGAAGTCCGACGCAGATGCCAAGAACAGGCTGCCTCAGGGACGGGATGAACTCCGCAAGTCCGCAATCCCGCAGGGCTGCCATTGCACAGGAAGCGTCACCCACTCCGGGCAGCACTACCTTGTCGGCCTTGCGCAGAAGCTCGCGGTCGGCAGTGAGCACAGGCTCCACCACCCCTGCCCGGTTGAGGGCATTGACGACGGAACGTATGTTCCCTACGCCATAATCAACGATCGCTATCATAGAAGTCCTTTGCTGCTGGGGAGTTCGTAATTGAATGGAATGTGGGCGACGGCACTCCGCAGGCAGCGGGCAAAAGCCTTGAAGACAGCTTCCGCCAGATGGTGATTGTTCTCCCCGCGGGCCTGGATATGCAAGTTGCACTGCATTGCTGAGGCCAGTGAAGCGAAGAAATGCCTGAACAT
>JAGCZI010000035.1 GCA_017960085.1 Bacteroidales bacterium | reverse complement strand
GACACAGGCTTCTGGGATACCTTCCGCAGCCTGTTCCCGTTCGTCAACCTGATGTATCCCACCGAGGCCCTGCAGATGCAGGAGGGCCTGATAAATGTATATAAGGAGAGCGGTTTCTTCCCTGAGTGGGCTTCTCCCGGCCACAGAAGCTGTATGGTCGGCAACAACTCTGCCGCAGTGCTTGCAGATGCCTTTATGAAAGGACTGAAGGTGGCAGAGCCTGAGGTGATGTTCGAAGGCCTGCTCCACGGCAGCAACGCCGTCCACCCGAGGGTGAGCTCTACAGGCCGTCTCGGATGGCAGTATTACAACGAACTGGGCTATGTGCCGTACGATGTCGGCATCAACGAGAGCGTGGCCCGTACGTTGGAATATGCTTTTGACGACTGGTGCATCCTGCAGCTTGCCAAAGCACTGGGAAGACCGGATGACGAAGTGCAACTCTATGCGAAGAGGGCTCTCAACTACAAGAACGTTTTCGACAAGGAGAGCAGCCTGATGCGCGGCCGCAACGCCGACGGCAGCTTCCAGGCTCCTTTCTCTCCCCTGAAATGGGGCGACGCCTTCACCGAAGGCAACAGCTGGCACTACACCTGGAGCGTATTCCACGATCCGCAGGGCCTCATAGACCTTATGGGCGGCCGTGACAATTTCGTGACTATGCTGGACTCTGTGTTCAACGTGCCGCCGCTTTTCGACGAAAGCTACTACGGCGGTGTGATCCACGAGATCCGCGAGATGCAGGTGATGAATATGGGCAACTACGCCCACGGCAACCAGCCTGCACAGCATATGATCTATCTCTATGACTATGCAGGCGAGCCCTGGAAGGCGCAGCACTGGGTGAGGGAGACGATGGACAAACTTTACAGCGCCACCCCCGACGGCTACTGCGGCGACGAGGACAACGGCCAGACTTCTGCCTGGTATGTGTTGTCGGCCCTCGGCTTCTACACGGTGGCTCCAGGAACCAACCAATATATAATAGGAACCCCGCTGTTCAGGAAAGCCGTGCTCCACTTCGAGAACGGCAACGACCTGACTATAGATGCGCCGGACAACGGCCCGGACAATTACTACATCGACGCTATGACCTTCCGTGGCAAGCCCTATACGAAGAATTATTTCGACCACTTCGATCTGATAAAGGGCGGCAGAGTCAAGGTTGAGATGTCCGACAAGCCTAACTACAAGCGAGGCACCGCGCAGGAAGATCTGCCTTATTCATTCTCGAGAGAGCAGTAACTGCCAGGCTTCTGTGCATAATAAAAGAGGGACGGTTTTTCCGCCCCTCTTTCTGCATTATGCCGCGGATCTTTAGAATCCGAAGTAATTCTTTGCGTTGTTGTAAGAGATGTCTGACACCATCTTGTGGATGAACGGCATCTCACTGCGAGGAAGCTTGCCGTCCTCGATATCCTTGCCGAGCACGTCGCAGAGGATGCGGCGGAAATAGTCGTGGCGGGGATATGACAGAAAACTGCGTGAGTCGGTGAGCATACCCACGAACCTGCTGAGCAGGCCGAGGGCTGACAGCGCGTTGATCTGCTTGCGCATACCGTCTTCCTGATCGAGGAACCACCAGCCGCTGCCGAACTGCATCTTGCCCGGAACGGTGCCGTCGTTGAAAGTGTAAGCCATCACTGTGAGCACCTCGTTATCCTTAGGGTTGAGGCAGTAGAGGATGGTCTTGGCAAGAGCATCATTCTTTGCGAGACGGTCCAGGAACTTGTGGCCGGCCTCTGCCATCGGCAGGTCGTTGATAGCATCGAAACCGGTATCGGGACCGAGCTTCTTGAACATCTTGGTGTTGTTGTTGCGGATCGGACCGACGTGGAACTGCTGTGTCCAGCCGCTCTTTGCATCCATTACGCCGAAGTCGAACAGCAGAGCGCTCTGGAACTTGTCGAACTCCTTCGGAGTCGGCTTCTTGCCTGCGAGGGCGTTCTTGAAGATACGGTTGATTTCAGTTGCAGTATAGTCGGCTGCGTGGAAGGTGTCCATTCCGTGGTCACTCAGGCGGCATCCCATCTTCTCGAAGAAATCGTGGCGTTTCTGAAGGGCCTCGAGCAGGTCGCGGTAACTCTTGATTTCCATACCTGCAGCTTTCTCGAGCTTGCCGATATACTCCTTGTAAGCCTTGGGATTGTCAACACCGAGAGCCTTGTCGGGCCTCCAGGCGGGAAGCACCTTGACTCCGAAGGGATGCTCGGCAATCTGCTTGTGGTATCTGAGGTCGTCGACAGGATCGTCAGTGGTGCAGACGGTCTCGACATTGCAGCCTGTCATCAGTTTCTGGGCACGGAAGTCTTCGGTAGCGAGCTTCGCATTGCACTCTTCGTAGATTTCGCGGGCAGTCGAGGGATTCAGGACCTTGTCGATGCCGAAGATGTGAGAAAGCTCGAGGTGAGACCAGTGATAAAGCGGGTTGCGCATTGCGTACTGCAGGGTTTCGGCCCATTTCTCGAATTTCTCCCAGTCGGATTTGCCGCCGGTGATGTATTCTTCAGGAACACCGTTGCCTCGCATCGCGCGCCACTTGTAGTGGTCTCCGCCAAGCCATACCTCAGTCATATTCTTGAACTGGGTGTTCTCGGCAATCATCTGGGGAACCAGGTGGCAGTGGTAGTCGATAATGGGCATCTTCTCGGCGCTCTCGTGATACAACTCGCGGGCAGCATCCGTTGTCAGCATGAAGTCTTTTGTGATGAACGGGGTCATTGTATTCGTATTTTTAGATTATTATTGATCGATTCTCACAAATTTATTCAAATTCTGAATATCAGGCAAGACAGAAATCGAGTTCTTCGGTGAGTTTCTCGCGGTCGAGATGCTGGCCGATAAATACGAGTTTAATCATCCTGTCGCCGCATTCGTCATCCCAGTCCATTGCCAGGGTAGGGTCTTCCATCATCAGGTCCTCAAGTTCGTCAGCCGGAGCGGTGGCGTACCACTGCCCGATCTCCTTGAGCTGTTTCTGCTTTCCGCTCTGCTCGAAGAGGTACGACATATCGTTGTTGTCGGTGAACCAGCAGATGCCTTTCGCGCGGATGATGTTGGCCGGCCAGTGTTTTATCACGAAGCGGTCGAACTTGTTGACGTCGAACGGGCGGCGGCGGTAGTACACGAAGGTGCCGATGCCGTATTCCTCCTCTTCTTCACTTTCCTCTTCATCCTCGACAGGCTTGCCCATCTCCTTTATCCAAGCTGCCGAAAGGCTGGCCTTGTCGAAATTGAAGCTGTGGGTGTCGAGTATCTCCTGCAGCGGCACGTCGGCGAACGTGCATTCTACCACCTTGGCGCTGGGCTGGATGGCACGTACCACGGCCTTTATCTGCTTCAGCTCCTCTTCGGACACTTGGTCCACCTTGTTGAGCAGTATGATGTCGCAGAACTCGATCTGCTGGATTATCAGGTTCTCGATGTCCTCATCGTCGATGTTGTCGCGGGTGAGGTCCTTCGCACAGGCGAATTCATCTCTGAGCCTCAGTGCATCCACAACTGATACTATGCAGTCCAGGCGCGGGATTCCGCGTTTGGTGTACTCCGGTGGCATACCGGGTATCGAGCAGATGGTCTGCGCGATGGGAACCGGCTCGCAGATGCCGCTGGCCTCGATGACTATGTAGTCGAAGCTGCCGGTCTTGATAAGGTCGCACAGCTGGTTGACAAGGTCCATCTTGAGGGTGCAGCAGATGCATCCGTTCTGCAGGGCTACCAGGCTGTCGTCCTGCTGTTTTACCACACCGCCCTGCTGTATCAGGCTGGCATCGATGTTCACCTCGCCGATGTCATTCACGATTACGGCGAAGCGTATGCCCTGCCTGTTCGACAGGATTCTGTTTACGAGGGTGGTCTTTCCGCTGCCCAGATATCCGGTGAGCAGCAATACCGGAGTTTCTTTCTGATTCATCTTTGCTTTCGTTTTCTTTCTTGGCAAAAATACAAATCAAATACGGATATTATCCGTTTAATACTTGTATTCGGAGAGATTTTTTATTCCCGGCCAAGAGCCCATATAGTTGGCTACTTTGCCCCTCAGGTAGATCTTCTTGTATTTGAGCTGGGGGTTGTCCACGAGGTTCAGTTCCGCGCGCATCGCAGATTTGCTGAGCTCGACCGCCATACATTCCGACCTCTTCGAAGCTGTGGGCGACGATGCGATTGCGAAATGAGTGGTCGAAGCGATGTCGCCGGTGAAGAAGTTCACGTTGTCGGCAGTGCAGTCGCCGCCTACGATATATCCCCATACCCACACTGTGTCGCCTAAATGGCGCGCTGCCGAATCCACGCAGAAAGCTGTTTTCATCGTCAGTCCGTCCTCCTCGAAGAATGTTCCGTCGGTGATGATGTCTTCGGTCTCGTAGGTCGCCTGGGTATCGACAGTCACCGAGAATGCCGACTCGCCGGAATTTGACGATGCGTCAAGATTGATGGTCAGGTTGACGCCGGAGCGGAGGGTCCTTTTAAATATGGGTTTTGTCTCCGTGTCCGTGACGATGTCGAAGCGGGCTTCACCGGGCGGGAAGAATGCGAACCGGTCTTCCCCGACCGGATACAGCAGGCTTTTGTCGCCCTGCACGATGTTCACGGGGCTGGTGCCGAACAGCTCGCGGTAATGACTTCCATATACCAGCCTGACTCCGCTGTTGATCTGGGAACATTCGAGAAGCACCTTGGTGACTTCGTCGGCGACTATGTCAACCTGGGTCTCAGTACCCCACTGGGGAGATTCGAAGGCAGGCACAGAGTAGTCGGCGGAAACCAGCGCCAGCGAGTACGTGCCTTCCGGCAGCAGTATTGAATCAGGTCTCTCCCCGTACAGACCTTTATAGTAGACTTTCCCGAGCAGGTCGGTGACGGACAGCACGAATGAGTTGGTGTCCGGCGGCACTGACGACTTGATGGACGGGACGTCGATTTCGAAGCTGGCGATTCCCAGCACCAGACCGCCTTTGCGCGGCTGTTGGTTTCCATTTTCCGGCAGCACGTTGCAAGCCGTGGCAATCATCGCGGCTGCGATGAAGATTGCAGCAATTCTTTTCATTTCTTTTTCCTCCATTTGTTTTGTTACGGGACGCAATGTAGGCCACGAAAAGTTCTCTATCCGTTTTTAAGCATATAAGTTTTAACGTCTTAAATTCATCTAATTTCTTCTTCTTAAAAAAGTTGTATATAAATTTCATTTTGCTTGGTATAACTTTCCCTTCTTGTTTATCTTTCTGATCTAACAGTTCTCTAAAAAATAGGATTGTTTCTTTATCTATCTCTTTTTGTTGCATTAACAAGTACAGAGCTGATTTTACGTCTTTTAGGGTGCATTTTGGGGCTTTTAATATAGGTATATACTCATGTACTGCTTCTTTTATATTGCCTGATTTTGCTAAAGCCTCTATCATATCTTTTTTGGTGTTAATATCTATATCTTCTCCTAGCATTTTATATTCCCTTACCGCTAATTTATAGTCACCTATTTTTAAAAATACCCTAGCTCGTTTTTCTCTAATTTCTTTATTACCTGGACTTTGCTCTAAAAATCTTGTGTAATCTTCTAACATTTCTTTACTATTGGCATTTAATGTTTTCAAAATTTTCTCTTTACTCTTTATAAGCCCAATATTATTTGGGGTTACTCTTAATTCCTTATTTATACTATCTAATATTTCGTTCCTTTTTCTGCAATCTGTTAAATATTCACGAACTATATATTCTAGTTCTAATATTTGTTCCATTGTCAGATTTCTTTTATTTAGAACACCTATTATCTTCTTCTTTTCATAGAAGCTTATATCCCTACTTTTGAAGTTTTCATATTCTTCCCTTTTTATAAGACTTTTTTCTTCTACCAATAAATCACTCCACAATTTATATTCTGAAGATAGCAATATATTTATCTTATAGATATACTTGTCAATTAATTCTTTGCCTATTTGTGGGAAATTTTGCTCAAGAAAAGTAAACATTTCTAGATTATTTTCCCTTATAATGATCTGTAGTTTTATCTTATAATTTCGCACATATATCTTTTCTATACTGCTCTTTACACCCAT
>JAGCZI010000005.1 GCA_017960085.1 Bacteroidales bacterium | reverse complement strand
CTCCTGTCGGCGCAGATTTCATATCTGGCGATGAAAGAAGATGAGGGCTATAAACCTGCCATCCGCCTCAAGGAATACAAGAGCGACATCGACAGGCCTCTGTCGTCGATCCTCATCCTGAACACCATCGCCAACACGATGGGTGCCGCAGGCATCGGCGCGATAGTCGGCAAGATGTATGGCAGCGCCGCCGTCGGCATCGCTTCTGCCATCGTCACTGTGCTGATCCTGGTGTTCGCCGAGATTATACCCAAGAGCATCGGCTCGAACTACTGGAGACGCCTGATATGGTTTACCTCAGCGACCATCAGGATTCTGATCATAGTCACCTTTCCCCTGGTAATAGTAGCGGAATGGATCACCGGGCTCATCTCCCCGGACAATCCGGACTACACCGTTTCAAGGGAGGAGGTGTCCGCTATGATCGATGAGGGCGAAGAGGACGGAGTGTTCGAGGAGGAAGAAAAGCGGCTGATGCACAACATCATCCGGCTGGACGACATCACCGCGAAGGAAATTATGACCCCTCGCGTCGTGGCCGCCATCGCCCCCGAGGAGATGACCATCCGCGAGTTCTTCAAGGAGCAGGTCTATCATCACCACTCCCGCATCCCGGTCTACAAGGACGACAACGACGAGTACATCACAGGCTACGTCCTGCTTGTAGAAGCCCTCGAACTGATGGGCCGCGACAAATTCGATATGAAACTCTCCCAGATACGCCGCAACATAATGTCATTCCACGAGACGACGCCCATAAGCGACATCTGGTACGCGCTTGTACCTAAAAAGCAGCACATCAGCGTGATCATCGACGACTACGGCTGTATGCAGGGCATTGTAACCCTCGAGGACATTATCGAGACCACAGCCGGCGTCGAGATCATCGACGAGATTGACGAAGCCTCCGATATGCAGGAGTACGCCAAGTCCCTCTGGATGAAAAATCGAAAGAAAAAATAATCATACATTATGAAACGCATTCTTCTTATGCTGATCGGGCTGTCGGCAGGCATCTGTGCGATGGCAGCCCCGAAAGACACTATCGCTGTCAATCATTTCCGCTATGCCGGCCCCTTTGATATGGGAACCCCCTATTTCGTCGATACGACCGACGTGAAGGGCAAGGCATACAACGATGCCAAGGCGCTGCTTGATGCCGCCTATTCAACAGACGTCCTTAAAAACGCCGTCTGGGTGGGCACTCTCCCAGCCAAAAGCGACAATATCCAGATTCATTTCGCAAGTTTCAGCGTCGAGACGATGGACTTTGCCAAAGTGGACATCAACGTCGAGGGAATCAAGGACTGCAGGATTTTCGTGGACAGCAAGAAGAATGAGAGCGGCAAGGCCAACCTCGAACCCGGCACGCACGAAGTAGTAATCAAGTACCTGACAGGCAAGGACAGCGCTGAATCAGGCATCGAGGTGTCGCTGGCCACGGAGCAGAGCAAGTCTCTGCGTCTGAGGGAGGACGGCCGCAAGATTTATTCGCTCGACCTCAACACCCAGGGCGACGGCTGCGCCGGTGTCAGCCTCTCTCCCGGAGGCCTTTTCTACACGGTAAGGCATTCGCTCATCAGCGATGACGGAAGGGCTACCTCTTACACTGAGGTATTCGACACCGCCAGCGGGGAACTTCTGATCCACACTACGGACGCCATCCGCTGGATGCCCGTCAGCGACGAGTATTACATCACCAGGCGGACTGTCGCCGGCCGCGACCTGGTCCGGGTCGATCCCCGCACCAGAAAGGAGACCGTTATCGCCAGAAACGTCCCTGACGGAAGTTTCAGCATCGCTCCGACAGAGGATTATCTGATCTATATGATGAACCAGGAAGGCCCCAAGGAGGGCGAAGTACACCAGATCCTCACCCCTGACGACCGTCAGCCCGGCTGGAGGAACCGCAGCTACATCAGCCGCTATGACATTGCAACCGGTATGATGAAGCAGCTGACTTTCGGATATCACGACAGCTATCCTATGGACATCACCGACGACGGCAGGTATCTCCTCTTCTCGGTCAGCCGCTATGACCTCAGCAAGAGGCCGACAAGCTTCATCTCAGTATACCTGATGGATTTGCAGACAATGCATACGGAATGCCTTGTCGAGAAAGACGGCTTCATCCGAAATGCCGCTTTCTCTCCCGACGGCAGGCAGATCCTCTTCTGCGGCAGCCCCGAGGCCTTCGACAAGATTGGAATGGTGCTTCCTGAAGGCAGGATTCCCAATGCTTATGACTATCAGCTCTACATTTTCGATATTGCAAGCCGCAAGGTGACGCCGCTCACCAAGACCTTCGACCCTTCACCACAGAATATGCAGTGGAGCCGCTACGACGGCAAAATCTATTTCTCCGCAGAAGACAAGGACTGCTACAATCTCTTCCGCCTCAATCCCAAGAATGGAAAAATCGAGCGTCTGGACAACAAGGACAGCCATATCGACTATATCGACATTGCATTGAAGTCACCTGCCCTGATTTACTCCGGAGACAACCTCGACACCCACGACAAGGCATATCTGATGGACACGAAGACCGGAAAGCAGAAGCTCGTCTGCGATTTCCACGAGCTGCGTTTCAGCGACGTGGATGTGGCAGAGGGTGGAGAATATGAATTTACCAGCAGCCGCGGCGACCGCATCAACGGTTTCTACGTGCTGCCGGCCAATTTTGACCCGTCGAAGAAATACCCGATGATCGTGCACTACTACGGCGGCTGCTCTCCGAGCCTTAAGTATTTCGCAGGCTCATACTCGCCCCATCTCTATTCCTGCCAGGGCTACGTGTTCTACGTCGTCAACCCTTCCGGCGCTTCGGGCTTCGGCCAGGAATTCGCATCGCGGCACGTCAATACTGCCGGCGAGGTTGTAGTCGATGACATCATCGAAGGAGTGAAGCATTTCTGCGCCGACCATCCTTTCGTGGATGCTAGCAAGGTGGGCTGCTTCAGCGCCTCATACGGCGGCTTTATGACCCAGTTGCTGCTGGCAAGCACCGACATCTTCGCGACCGGCATCTCCCACGCCGGCATCAGCGACCACACAAGCTACTGGGGCGAAGGCTACTGGGGCTACTCTTACAGCGAGGTAAGTATGGCTGACAGCTATCCCTGGACCAGGAAAGACCTCTATGTCGACCGCAGCCCGCTCTATATGGCCGACAAGATCAAGGACCCCATCCTCTTCCTGCACGGCTCGGCCGACACGAACGTGCCTATCGGCGAGAGCATCCAGATGTTCACCGCAATGAAACTGCTGGGCGTCGAGACGGCATTCGTAGTTGTGGACGGCGAGAACCACGGCATTCAGGATTATGCGAAGAGGCGCCAGTGGCTGCGCACCATCTCTGCCTGGTTCGCAAAATACCTGAAGGACGACAGCACCTGGTGGGACGAACTCTATCCGCCGAAAGAGCTATGATGAGCGGCCGGAAAGCCTTCTGAAGAGGGCGACGGCAGCGGCCGGAACCGGCCAGATTATGATATAGAAGGCGATGAAAAGCAGACACATCGGCACGATGTCGAGCAGCATCATCGCCTTCTCTCCTTTACCTTCGTGAGGGGTGATGACGCGGAAATACAGCCTGCCCAGCTCAACTATATGTTTCCACTGCGAGGCGAGGGCTGCCGCCCATACTATGATGAGGATTATGTACCACATTCTGCCTGACTGTCTTTGTGGAGGTAAAGTTGACAATAATTATTAAATTTGTCAAAACTACCAAAAATAACATTAACAGATATGTACAGCGATCCGAAAGATTGTCTCTATTGCACGAACAACGAGACGCTTCACAACCTTATGATAGAAATCGCCCATCTGGGTGTATCACGTGCTTTCCTTTTCAAGGAGCAGACCTACCACGGCCGCTGCCTGGTGGCATACGACGGCCACGTCAACGACCTCAACGAACTGAGCGACGAGCAGCGCAACGCCTTTATGGCAGATGTGGTGCGGATGACCCGCGCGATGCAGAAAGTCTTCAATCCCGAGAAGATCAATTACGGCGCATACAGCGACAAGCTCTGCCACCTCCACTTCCACCTCGCCCCCAAATATGTCGACGGTCCGGACTACGGCGGAGTCTTCCAGATGAATCCCGGCAAGGTCTACCTCAGCGACGCGGAGTATGCGGATATGAT
>JAGCZI010000239.1 GCA_017960085.1 Bacteroidales bacterium | reverse complement strand
GGCAGAACCGCTGTGGAGCGCCTTGTCGTGAGCACGTATCAGCACTCTGTATGTGCCGAAGGCCTGGCGGGTGGTGTATTTCACCTCGGCGCTTCCGTCTGGACCTATGACGAGGTGAGGATAGAAGGCTATGGTCTCCCCGAAATCACTGCGCACATCGGCATCGTCTTCACCTGCACCTTCTTCTTCATCTGCGGTATCGTACGCAGCTTCCTCCATCTCTGCCTGGGGTGCGATCGACATATCGGCCTTGCTCATCATCACCATCTCGTCCACCACCATTCCGTTAAGGGCTGAGCGGGACGCCATCCTCCCATATCCAGTCGCAAGGGCCTCGCCGTAGACCATTCCGTAGTCGGAAATGTTAGTGCTGATTGACGGACTGTAGGTCGTGTAGGCTGAGAAGGGCGAGAAGCGGAAGGCATTCGCGCCGTAGCGGTCGGTGGTTATGTCGAAGATAGACACGGTAAGCTCGCTGGGAGCGCCCTTCACCGTGAAGCTCTCTTCGGTCTCGGGAGCGGTCTTGTCTCGGAATGACTCTATGCTGAGGTCGAAAGTGGTCGGAGCCGTCGGCCTGCTGAATTCGTGGGTGATGTGGTATTGCTTGTAGCCGCGGAAGGTGAAAAGGCTCAGCTCCACGCGGTCGTTGTATTTGTCGAGATAAGGAAGGCTGATGTGTCTTGCCTCATTGCGCAGGTGCAGCGGCAGGCGGTAGAGTTTCTGTTCGCGGTCGAAGAGCTCGACTTCCAGATAGAGGTCGTCTTCTGTCGTTGCGACGACGAAATCAATGCCGCCTTCGCTCTTGACGGGATAGAAGAAAAGCATACTGGGAACAGGCGCCTTGCTGTCAGAGGGCGAGAACAGGGCTACTTCCCTGTGACCGGAGATTGTGCGGCCGCGCCACATCACCTCATATTCAAGACGGTAGCTGCCGGAAGGCAGGGTGCTGAAGTCGAGCGGCTCGCGCACGCCGGTGGTGAAGATGCCTTCCGCCTGCACTTTTCCGTCACTGAGCAGGCGGTAGCTGCCCTCGACGCTCTGGGGCACGCCGTTGCGGTTGCTGCCCTCGATGAGGATATATTTCTCGACATCGCGGTTGACTGCGATGACGCTGTCGTTGACTGTGTACTCGCTGGCGAAAGCAGTATTCATCTGGAGAGGGATGTCGGCAACGATGATGTCAGTCGAAGCTTCGTGGGTCTCGCCCTGGCGGTCGGTGACCTTGACCTCGATGACATAAGCCACCCTGGGGTCTTCCTCCCTTTCGTCGAACTCAGGCCTTTCAGCCTTGAAGGAGATGCTGAAATTGCCGGCCGCATCGGCAGTCACGCTGCCCTCGTCGATCAGCTTCCAGCTGAGGCTCGGAGTCCACCTCATCCAGAATGACCTGCGGTGCACTGTGTATTCTATCTTCGCCCCGGCCATCGCGACGCCCGCATAGCCCTTCACCGTACCGGTCTGGGTTATTACGTCGTCGAAAGTGAACATACCCTTGGGCACGGGCATTTCAAGGAAGAAATCGGGAGTCACATACTCCTCGACCCTTACTGTGGCCGAGCCGCCGACAGTACTGATAGTGTAGCTGCCGTTGCGGCTGCCCTCCGGAATCTTGAAAGATCCGCTGGCAGAACCCCACTCGTTGGTGACGACAGTCACTGTGGCCACAGGTTCTTTCTGGGCGGGGGCCATAAGGTTCACTTTCATCTCCTTGCCTTCTACGACAGAACCTGTAGTGCCGTCGGACTTGAAGGCCACTACCTTGAACTGGATTTCGTCGGTCGGCCTGTAGAGCCGGCGGTCGGTATATACGTAACTCCTTTCGCTTATCCTTACATAATTATCGTCGCGGTAGCGGTAAGGTCTGCTGATGCCCATCGCCTCCGAGAAGTCGTCGCCGCCGGCAGCTATGGCCAGCTGCGAATAGTAGCCGGGAGAGTCGAAGAGTCTCTGGTCGAGAGGCGTGAAGCCGTCCTGCCTGTACTCTTTCGTTGAAAAGACTGAAGGAGAGAGGAACGTCCCCTTGCCGCTGTCCTCGCGGTAGCTGGTCACCGTGATGTTTTCATAAGGCTTGCCGGTCATCGCATCGGCTGCATATACTTCGTGCTTTTCTCCCACGTCACGCAGTGCGGCAGCCACGCGGCTGATGTATACGTATTGATATGAAGCCTGCTCGCCGGACACTACCTTGACAACATAGATGCCCTCTTCGTCGAATTTCCACGTGGTGGAGACTTCCTCGCCGACATTGTATTTGTTGGCGAAGCCGTCCAGCTTCTTCTCTCCGACCAGCACGCAGCGGGTCGAGCCGCTGTCATATTTGATGAACTTCGCGTAGTCGCCTATCTGATAGCGGCCGCTCATCTTGTAGACCTTGAAGTCGGCGGAGGCTACATTCTTGGAGTTGACTATGTAGGTGATCTCAGTTCCGGGATAGCCTTTATCCTTGCCCCTTGAATTGAGCCTTCTGGAATCCATCTCGTCGACGAGGACTTTCAGCTCTTTGGCATAGCTGCTCTTCGGGAAAGCCTTGATGGCCGCCTGGCACATCTCACGGACTTTCTTGTAGACCGCTTCGTCCTTGTTGGCGTCGGACTTGTAGTCCTGCTCCCGCTTGGTGCGCTCGATCTTCTCGGTGATGAGCATTATCACCCTCGGGTGCCTGCAATACTTTTCGATGTTGGCGTCCAGGTCGCGGAAGACGGAATCCTGCAGCGCTGAGTAACGGGTATAATAATCGCGGGCATCCTTCCAGTTGTATCTGGACAGGCACTCATATCTCTGTTTCATCACTTCGAGCCTCTCGAGGTCGTCCCCTTTCTCGCTGGTCATAGTTTCGAGTTCGGAGAGATATCCGGCGGCTGTCTGGGGCTTGCCGGCATCGAGGGCCTTTTCTACTTTAGACCACAGTGCTGCGTACTGTGTCGTGTTCCAAGAAGGATTCTGGGCGTTATATACCAGCCCGAGAAGCAGATAAAGAGTTACCATATCCAAATCGTTTTTATTTGAATGTCGCTATCAGCCAAAAGTATGCCACTGCGGCAAGCTGCCTACTTGCACCAGCGGTCGAGCCAGTCGAAGAACTGACGGTGCCAGTAGACGGAGTTCTGGGGTTTGAGCACCCAGTGGTTCTCGTCGGGGAAGAGCAGCATCTTCGACGGGACGCCCATCATCTGGGCTGCGTTGAAGGCCGCCATACCCTGATCCACCGGCACACGGTAGTCCATCTCGCCGTGCACCACCATAATCGGGGTGTCCCAGTTCTTTATGAGGGTGTGCGGGGAGTTGGCGTAGTGGCGGCGGGCCACAGGGTTGTCGCTCCACGGCGCGCCGGCCTGCACCTCGTCGGGACGGGCGATGCCGCCGTTGTCCCAGTCGGGGAACCACATCTCTTCGGTGACTTCATACATATGCTCCTCGTTGAAGATGCCTGCGTGGGCTATGAAGGCGCTGAAGCGGCCCTGGTGGATGCCTGCCAAGTAGTAGACAGAATAGCCGCCGTAGCTGGCTCCGACTGCGGCCATCTTGCCGACGTAAGGCTCGGCGAGCATAACGTCAGCCGCACGCAGGTAGTCCTGCATATTCTGGCCGATGTAGTCTCCTGATATCTGTTCGGTCCATTCCTGTCCGAAGGCTGTCGTGCCGCGGCGGTTGGGGAGAACCATTATGTAGCCCTGCGAACACATCAGGCGGTAGTTCCAGCGGGTCGACCAGCCCTGGCTGAGCGTGCCCTGAGGGCCGCCGAGACAGATGAGGATGGCCGGATAGGTCTTGCTCGCGTCGAAGCCGTCGGGATAGAGCACCCAGGTGAGCATCTTCTTGCCGTCGGTGGTGGTGATCCATCGCTCCTCGCAGGTGGGCTGCTCGAGTTTCGCAAGGATGTCGTCGTTCTCGTGGGTGAGCTGCTTCCAGCTGCCGTCAGCCAGTGACACAGAGATTATCTCGGAAGGCCTCATCATAGACTGGTTGGTGGTTATCAGGCGGTCGGCGAGCACTGTCGGGGTGTCGAAGTCATACCATTCGTGGTCGGGAGTTACCCTCTCCATCTTGTATGCGTCGAGGTCGAAGCGCCATATCTCCTGCACACCTTCGACCAGGGATGCGAAGTAAATGTACCTCTGGTCGGCACTCCATACGGGGATCGAAGCGTTGTACTTGAAGTCGGCGGTGATTTCGAACTTGTTGCGGTTTTCGAGGTTCATCACGAACAGGCGCACCTTGTCGGCCTCGTAGCGGGCACGCTCCATACTGCACCACGCGATGCAGTCGCCGTCCGGGCTGAACACGGGCTCGGTGTCGTAGCCCGGCATTCCTTCGGTGAGGTTCTCGCAGGCTCCGGTGGCCACGTCATAGAGGTAGATGTCGGTATTGGTCGAAAAGGCATAGTCGATGCCCGTCAGCTTGCGGCAAGAGTATACAATCTTGCTGCCGTCGGGGCTCCAGCTCAGCTGCTCGAGGCCTCCGAAAGGCTCGGTCGGCAGCTCGAAGGGCTGGCCCTCGAGGATGTCCTTGCCGGCAGCGACCCTGCCGCCCTCGAAAGAAGCCACGAAAGTGTGCGGAATCTCCTCTACGAAATGGTCCCAGTGGCGGTACATCAGGCCGTCGATAGTGCGCACGGTGGCCTTGTCAAGGTCGGGATACACGTCGGTCGGAGCGGTGTGGTTCTTCACCGACTTGACGTACATCACCTTGCTGAAGTCGGGGGACAGCTTGAACTCGGACATTCCTCCCTCGACGTCGCTTATCTGGACAGCCTTGCCTCCCTTGGCAGCCATCTTGTACATCTGGCCGCCGCAGAGGTAGACGATAGTGTCGTCATCCAGCCAGCGGGCGTTGGAGCAGCTCTTGCCAGAGTG
>JAGCZI010000238.1 GCA_017960085.1 Bacteroidales bacterium | reverse complement strand
GACGCTCTGGTAAGGAAGGAGCATAGCCTCAACCTTGCCGAGGGCAAGCTTGGCGTAGGCATACATTCCGGGACGCAGACGCTCTCCGCCGTTGGGGATGCGGATCCTCACCTGGAAGGTATGTGAAGAAGGGTCTATAGTAGGATATACTATGTCGATAGAAGCCGGGAAGGTCTCGCCGGGATAGATGTCGCAGAGCACATCTACACTCATACCCTTGTGGACCAGCGGGAAGTACGACTCGGGAACGTTCACCAACGCCTTGAGCACATTGATCTGGGTCAGAGTCAGGATGGCCTGGCCGCTGTACAGCTCGCCGTCCTCATAGTTCTTGGCAGAGATGACGCCGGGGAATTTGGCCTTCACGTAGGTATTCTCCTCGAGGAAGCGGAGGCTTTCGGCCGTTTGGTCGAAGCTCAGCTTGGTCTGGTCGTAGGTCTGCTTTGAAATGGCACCTGTAGCAACCAGGGCTTCCATACGTGCAAGCTCCTGCTGGAGATTGGTGTAGGTCAGCTTGGTGGTGGTGTACTGGTTCTGGTCCATACGCACCAGGTTGGAGCCCGTAGACACCCTTGTGCCCACTTCAGTATAAATATGCTCGATGCGTCCGGTCACCGAAGGCGCAATGTCCATCTTCTGGAATCCTTCGAGGGTCGTCGACAGAGAGAGGACCCTTTCCACTGTTGACGCCGTCAGCGGCGCAACCTCAACAAGCTCTTCACGCTGCTCTTCTTCGATCTGGGGCTTCATCTTGCAGCCAGTCACCAACACAAGCGCGCAGAGCGCAAACACTGATATCTTTTTCATAGGTACTTATATATTCTTTTAATTGTTCAACAGTTTTTCCAGTTCTATCTGGGCATTCACGAATTCGAGGACTGCCTGCACGTACGAACTCTGGGAAGTGATGAGGGTGGTGCTGGCGTTGGTCATCTCAAGAGCACTTGAATAGCCCTGCTCATATTTGCGGGAGATATTGTCGAAGACCCTCTTGTTGACTTCGACAGCCTGCTTCTGGTCGATGTACTTCGCGTGCGCGTTCTGCAGGTTGTAGCAAAGCTGGCGGTACTGGATCTGAAGGCTGTTCTCAGTCTCGGCAAGAGTGTTGAGCTGCTTCTGGTAAGACATCTTGGCGCTCTGGATCTTCTTGGTGTTAGAAAGGCTTGAGAAAATCGGCACGCTGACCATCACATTCATTGTGTTGGGAGGGGTCATATCCATACCTTCGCCGAAGTTGTGCTTGGCTGAATACTGATATGCAAGGCTGACCGTCGGGGCGAGGCTCCACTTGTTGAGGGCAACCTGCCGGCGGGCCAGCTCCACGTTCTTTTTCAACAGCTGGTAATTATAGTTGTTGTCGAGATTGAACTGCTCGTTCATCATAGCCAGGCCAGCATCCATATCGAGCAGATTCTCGATGGTGTCGGTGAGCACGATCTCAGCGTCGGGGTCAAGGTCGAGCTGGAGCCTGAGGCTGTTGTAGAGCATCTCGAGGCTGTTCTCGGAGTTTTTGATGGCAGTCTTGGCCGAAGCCACCTGCACCATCAGCTGGTCGGCGCTGACCTGCTCTGAGGCACCGACGTCCACAGACTGCTGTGAAAAATCATAGAGCCGCTGCACGCCTTCGAGGTTGTCGTGAAGCAGGGCTATGGTCTGGTCGGCCATAAGTATCGAATAATACAGGGTCTTGACCTGGCTGGCCACATTCTGCTCGGTCTGATGGGCAGTTATATCCGACATCTGCTGGGAGATCTTGCTGATCGCAGCGTTCAGGACCTGCGCACCGCTGAGGGCCACTGAAGCGGTGACACCCATCGAGGCGCTGCTGGGCAGGGCGATGGACATTCCGCCGAAGTTCATAAGGTAGCCGAACATATCGTTGTAGGTGCCGCTGGCGTTGACCTGGGGCAACATACTTGCAATGGCCTGCCACCTGTTGGCCTGTGCGATTTTAACATCAATCGTGGCATTTTCGAGAGTGCGGTTGCGCTCTATCGCCATCTTCTGGGCCTCCTCAAGAGACAGACGCAGCACGTCGTTCTGGGCAGGCATTTGGAAGGCAGCCGCAAAGAGAAGGATGGCTGCCGCTATAAATGATCTCACTTGAATAACGTTTTTTCTGAAGCCGCAAAGATATGCAAAAATTGTTCCTTACAATAATCTGGAAGGGCTTTTCAGTAATTTTGCTTTACGGCAAAATATTTGCTACTTTCGCAACAACTAAAAATAGAGGCCAAATATTATGGAACTTAACATTTCTGATTCAAATTTCGATGCAATCCTCAACGAAGGACTGCCTGTAATGGTTGATTTCTGGGCTCCCTGGTGCGGCCCCTGCAGAAGGGTCTCTCCCATCGTAGAAGAGCTTGCCGGCGATTACGAAGGCAAAGTCAAAATATGCAAATGCAACGTGGATGAGAATGATGCAATCCCTATGAAATATTCTATCCGCAACATCCCCACGATTCTTTTCTTCAAGAACGGCGAACTGGTGGACCGTCTGGTCGGCGCAGTTCCCAAACAGGAAATCGAAGACAAAATCAAATCGCTGCTGTAATGAAAAGAATAATCATTTCTATCGCCATTGTAGTGATGGCCGCTGCCGCCAGCTTCAGCGCTAAGGCGGAAGGCCTCGTCATCAAGGGCGGTTTCAGCTACACACATCTCGACCTGACCCAGTCCATCAAGGACCAGGCCCAGCAACTTGCAGTGAATGCACGCAATTTTTCGGGTTTCCACGCCGCTGTCGGCTACCAGACCGAAAGCCTTGCAGGCTTCACCCTGCAGCCTGAGCTGATGTTCCTTTCCAAGAAAGGCAACCAGTTCGGAGACAAGTATTCCTGGAGCCTGAGCTACCTTGAGCTCCCCATCAACATCCAGTGGGGCATCGACCTCGTGGCTCTGCGTCCTTTCGTGCAGCTGAGCCCTTACATCGGCTACAACATCAAGAACAGGCCTTCAGCTCCGAAAGACGGTGACAAGAGGGTTATGGACTTCCTTACCAGCTTCACCCAGGATCCGAACCGCTTCTCATACGGTCTCGGCATCGGAGGAGGCATCGAGATTATGCGCCGCTTCCAGGTCAGCGCACAGTATGTCTGGAACTTCGGCCGTGTGATCAGCGCACAGCAATACATCGACAGCGCTGCCAACGCAACACGCGATATGGCTGCCGGCCTCGAGATTTCGCTGGGTCTGATGTTCTAATTCAAGGCGCTCACAAGCCACTTGCCGCCTTCCTTGGTCAGGGTCATATTCATCTCCTGGCCTATCTCACTGCCCATCGGATAGAGCAAATACTTGACGTATGCCCTGCCCTTTTCAGATTCGTCGTCAACTGACGTAATCTCGAAACGGGTGGCGGTAGCAGCGTCTTTGATCCTGGCCAGCAGCGTAGTGTCCAGCGACTGCCAGTCTTCAGTGGCGATGCGCAGGCTTGCCGTCACGCTGCTGTCGCAATAGGCAGCCGCAGCGTCATAATCCATAGTCAGGTAGCTGGTCAGGAAGCCTTCGGCAGCCTGGCCGGCCTTGTCAGCGGTGCAGGCGCACAGAAGAAGCGCCGCACAAAGGATGACTGATATCTTTTTCATCACAATAATAGTTTCTAATTGGCGCGGAGGATGTCACCGTGGTCATTCACTATGCCGCGCAGCCAGCGCTCAGGGAAAGCGGGGTGCTCGGGGCCTGCAGGAATGTCGCTGCCTTCGGTCTCAAGCTTGAAGCTGCCGTCGGAATTCTGGACCTTGATGTTGCCGTCCATAAATTTCACGAGCAACTCGTTCTCCAGCTGCTGCCAGCGGGTCATCATCCTTTCGGCCAGGCCGCAGCTCACGTCCGTCAGGACCTGGAGAGCTTCTGCACGACGGCCTTCGGCCAGCAGTTTGCCAGCCCTTTCATCTGCAAAAGCGACGGCGTCCAGACCGAGGTTTTCGTGTCTTACCACCTCTTTCAGGATTACCGGAGCCACTCTGTCGTACATCAGATAGGCGAAGTGGGTGACCTTGTTGACCTGCCAGAAAGCGGAAGTCGGAGAATATTCGATCATACTGCCGTTACCCTCACGGAAGCACTCAGGCACTGCGGTGATATTGGTATACATAGGAGTGA
Organism: Bacteroidales bacterium; assembly: GCA_017960085.1. Taxonomy (GTDB): domain Bacteria; phylum Bacteroidota; class Bacteroidia; order Bacteroidales; family UBA932; genus Equibacterium. The sequence continues at coordinate 4,970 of JAGCZI010000238.1, read as the reverse complement.
GGGCTGATGTGCCGGCATCGTCCACGCCGAACCACTGGATGCCGCCGATCTCGTCGGGCAGCCAGCTGCGTGACTGGCTGAGGATCCAGAAGCCTGTCTGCTGGGTGGCGATGGCCCTTTCGTGGACATAGCTTGCTCCGTCGACTGTGAAGCTCATAGGACGCCATCTGTACGGCACGTGGTTGGGGCCGGCGCCGACATCCTGGGTCATATCCATAGGAGTGCCCTCGTAGTGGTCGCGCATCACGTCTGACAGAGCCCTTACGCTGACTTTCTGCGCCGGTTTGACGAAGAGCGGCATCTTGTGGCCGAGGTTGTGGCCCATCGCGAAGTCGAGATAGTCGTCGGCAGCTGCCACGTGGCTCTTGCCCTTGTCGTCAATCCAGCTGAATGAGCCGCCGGTCAGGATGTTGAATGCAGACCAGACCCTGGCCTCGCAAGCCCTCGCCCCTCCGAAATCGATGGGGCAGTATGCGTCGCAGAAACTGAAGTCGGCATCCTTGCCGCTGAAGAAGCCCTTGCTGCGTGCGAACGAGATCACATCTTTCGCATAGAGGCAGTTCTCAGGATCGTTCTGGGGGAAGGTGTGGATACGGGCCTGATTGGCGTGGGCGCTGATGTATCCGTCGGGAATCCTGCGGGCTACCCATACTGTGCCCTTCTCGGATCCTTTGCCCACCATCTCCATTATCCAGGCCTCTTTGCCGTCGGCGATGGAGAACGACTCGCCCTCGCTGACATAACCCCACTGCTGGGTCAGGGCATCCATTATTGCGATGGCCTCACGGGCTGTGCGTGCCCTCTGGAGGGTGATGTAGATCAGCGAACCGTAGTCGATGCCGCCCTCGTTCTCAAGGCCGCTGCGGCCGCCGAAGGTGGTCTCGGTGATGGTCAGCTGATACTGGTTCATATTTCCTACTGTCTGATAGGTGTGCGGAATCTGGTCGATGTAGCCCAGGAATGTGCCCTCGTCCCAGCTGTGCACGGGGAGTTTTGCGCCGGCAGGCCAGTCTGCGGCGGGGTGGTAATAAAGCACGCCGTACAGCTGATGGCTGTCGGCAGCATAGGTCACCATCGTAGAGCCGTCGGCCGAAGCGCCTCTGGTAACTATTATATTTGTACAAGCGTCAGTGGGGCAAACGTCCGCCAGAAGGCATACAGCCATAAGGACAGACAGTAAAGAAGCTTTTTTCATACTGGCAGTATTATTGTGAGAATCTATTTTTAACTTTGTGCAGACAAAGATAAGAAAAACCCTACTATGCATAAATTCATTTTCACACTTGCTGTCATTGCCGCGATGTCGGTCAGCTTCGGCGCCGCCGCGCAGCAGAACAATGAAATGCCCGACCCTATGGAGCTCGCGGCTAAGATGGCTGACCAGCTGGAACGCGACCTTGCACTTGATGCCGGGCAGGTTTTCAAGATCGACACCCTGCTCCAGCACGCATACGCACTCTACTATGAAGAAGTGGAGAAGCTCTCCAAGGCAGGTGTATCTCCTACCTCCGGCAACTACCAGAGAGTGTCCGACAAGTGGGGACACTACATCGACCTCGGAATGGAGCAGATCTTCACCGAAGAGCAATGGGCCAAATATCTCAAGACCGACGCAGGAAGGAACAAGAAGAGAAGGGATAAAAGGATGGCCGAAGACAAATACTAGCAGATGGCGTATATCTCGTCAGCATTGCTGACGTGGTATTTAGCCTCGACTCCCGCAGCCACATCAATGCCGTTCCACGCCACGAGGGCGAAATCCACGCCCGCTCCTGTGGCGCATTTGGCGTCAAAGACGGTATCTCCCACATACAGGCAGTCCTCCGCAGCCACTCCAGCTTTCGCCAGATATGCGAAGGCAGGGGCGGGATCCGGTTTGTACTTGTCGGAATCGGCAGAAGTCACTATCACATCGAAAAGATTCATAATAGGAGCCATTATCGGATCCTGCTGCAACTCGTACAGGGCTCGCGAAGTGACTATTCCGAGTTTCTTGCCTTCAGTGCGCAGCCGTTCCAGCATCTCCACCACACCGTCGAAAAAGTGCGAATAGTGACGCATTGCCGTATAGTGCTCCTCCCACACTTCCAGGAACAGCTTGGGATCCTGGGGATAGAGCATCTCCGCAGCCTGGAAGCTGGGTATGCCGAAGTACTTCTCAAGAGACTTGAGAGTCACATCCTCGTTCAGAAATTCCTTGATTGTCACCTGCAGGGAACCGAGACCCGTCTGGTAGGTATCTACAAGTGTTCCGTCAATGTCGAATATTATATGCTTGTATGAACCCAATCCTTAAATGCTCTTGTTTTTGAATTCAAGCACCTGCATAGTGACATTCGAACCCCAGGTCAGGAATACCAGGACTCTGGTCGTACCCGTAGGGTTGGGGAAGACAGCAGGTGTCGTGAATGAGATGTTGCCGATGAGAGCCTTGCCTGAGACTAACTTTGTGATGCCGGTGACGCTCGCGCCGTCAAGGCCGATGGCTTCTATCTGCAGATTTGAAGGGACGTCCTGAATGGTATATCCTACCGCGTAGGCGGTCGCAGGATCCACTTGTGAGAACAGATATTTCGAAGCGTCATAGGTTATTCCCGGAGGCGGAGTGAAGCTGATTGAAGGGTTCTTCACGTAATAGAGCGGAAGATATATCACATTGTCGTCCGCCATCGTCAGGGCCACGTAATCTGCGGTGATCGCAACAGCCTTGAACATTACCGAAGTGGAGAAGGGATCCGCAGGCACGAGATTGCCTTCCGCATCGCGCAGCCACTGGAAGTCATCCAGATCGGGATAGAAACTGTAGACAAAGTATAAAGCTCCGAGAGTGTCGCGGACGTTAAGCATCGGAGTGCCGGACATTGATGATGCCAGCGCTCTCTCGCCGTTGTTCTTGTAAACCCAGTCGAATTCGCCGTCGCCTATCTTGATGGTCCAGTAGTCCAGCCAGTCGCCGTAGTCCCTCTTGATGGCGAATGTGAAGGGAACTTCGTCTTTTCCGCAACGGATCTCAAGCATCTTGCCGTTGTTGAGGAACAGCTTGTAGCCGACAATCTCCTCCCCGTCCTTGATCTGGGAGATGCTCTTCACGGCCATAGAAGTGTCGATGCCGGCGAGCAGTTCGGCGGCAGCCTCAAGCTCGGTGTTGATGGAGCTGCACTTTTCGGCTACGCGCAGGAAATATGCCTCGGTCGGAATCTGGAACACTCCGCCGCCTGCAAGGGTGAAGGTCACGAAAGAATCGTTGATGCTTATGTTCTTGAATACGGAAGTTCCGGGAGTTCCGGTGGCCTGGCACAGCCTGGTCCAAGTTCCGCCGCCGTCGTATGAATACTGCCACCAGCCGTCCTCGATCTTCATCTGGGGAGTAAGTCCGCTGGCCCTTACCTTGAGGCCGAGGCTTGAGAGCAGCCACTGCGGCTCCTGGGTTCCGTACTGCACGGTCCAGTAGTAGAGGCCGTCTTCATATTTCCTGATGCCGAGGTTAGGAGCTTCTCCGTCGATGCCCTGGATCAGGGTAATGGTCTGGCCGCTGGCGAAAGTCACAAGGTATGCGTCGTTGTCGCTCCTCTTCACGGGAGTGATGCTCCTGATCATATCGTGGTCTTCGAGAGCTGCGACAATCTTGGAAGTGCTTGCATACATTTCGTTGATGGACGAAATCCTGGCCTCCAGCTCGACGATGCGCGACTTGAGGGCAGATACTTGCTGCATCATATCATCGGAGCAGGAAACTGCGCCCAGAAGGGCGAACGCTGCGAGAATTATGGTTGATATCCTTTTCATCTTCATTCCTCCTGTCCTATGATTTAGTAACTGCTATCTTGTAAGACTCCGTGTGGCCGTTGCCGTCTGAAACCAGAAGCACGATGGTGGATTTCGCTGCGGCGGTTATGTCGGCAGTGATGGTTATCGACCCTGTGAGCTTCTTGGCAGTGGCGTCATAAGTTTTGGTCAGGACGGCGCTGTATCCCTTTTCGGTAAGGGCCGTGATGGCCACTGTAGCAGGCACCGACTCTACGGTATAGTTGACCGTCGCCGGACCGCTGGGAGCGGGAAGCACGACTGACGTACTGCTCAGCCGCACCCTGAAGGCCTCATAGCGCGGGATGTAGAAAGATGCGCCGGCCAGAGGGGTGAACAGCACGTATTTGTCGGTCACGTCGATGTCGGAGAACAGCTGCACCACATTGCTGTTGGTGGCGACCACTCTCTTGCCGTTCTTGTCGTAGAGATACTGTTTGATACCGGTCTTGCCATATTTGAAAGCCCAGTAGTACTTGCCGTCCCCGAAGCTGTCGTCAAGCATAAAGATGGGAGACTGGCCCTCGGTGGGAGAAGCCTGCACCATCCTCTCGAGGTCGTCGTACAGCCACTCTATCTTGTCGCCGTCGATCACTGCCCAGTAATAATTCTCGTCAGTGTACTGCGCAATGCCTATCTTCTGGCCGTCATACGGCTTGCCGTCGTAGACTGTCACGCTGGTGTTGTCGTTGAACAATATGGTATAGCCGACTGTGTCCTTGTCCTGGACGATGGGCACCACATTCTGCACGAAATTGTTGGCAGCCTTGGCCTCATAGATGGCCTTGAGAGCCTCTATGTTGGCGTTAAGGGCGTTCAGCTGGCCGGTCAGGTCTTCGTAGAGGGAATATGTGGGGAAGCTGACAGTACGGCCGCTGACCAGGTAGATGTATACAAAATCATTCCTGGTGACAATGCTGTCGACGAAAGACGTTCCGTCCGCAGCCTGAGCCTTGTCGAAAGTCTGCCAGACGTGGCCGTTGTCGAAGGACACCTGCCATACTCCGTCGACGATCTTCATAATGGGGCTGGCCACTGAGGCTGCCACCGGCTGGCCGGTCTCGTCATACAGGAAATCTGTCTTCCCGCCTACCGTCACGGTCCAGTAGTAAAGCCCGTCTTCGCCAAGCTGGAGGCCGACGATGGGATCGTCCTTGCTTACGCCG
>JAGCZI010000237.1 GCA_017960085.1 Bacteroidales bacterium | reverse complement strand
TGGCCTACAAGATGGTCAATACCCTCGATTCGATGGTGGGCTACCGCAATGATCGTTATGCAGAGTTCGGGCGCTTCGCCGCGAAGACCGACGACGTGGCCAACTGGATTCCGGCTAGACTGACTGCGTTCCTGATGCTACTGGCTGCCGGGAAGCTTAAACTGCTGCTTTTCGTGCGGCAATACGGACCGCAGCACCTGAGTCCCAACTCAGGCTGGCCCGAAGCCGCCCTTGCCGGCATCCTGAACTGCCGTTTCGGCGGCCCCCACGATTATTTCGGGGAGGAGGTGGTGAAGCCTTACATCGGCAGCAACGACCGCCCGCTGACCACTGCAGATATGCAGCGCGCCACGCGCGTAAACCGCATCGCCGAAATCATAATGGTACTGATCGTCACCGGTCTGAAAGCCCTGATCCTGATATAGCTGACGCCATAGGCAGAACTGCCCCGTAGCGAACATCTCCACCCCCGCAGAGGGCAGGGGGAGGGGCCCGTTGGATACGAGTTATCGCGTAGCGATGACGAAGTAGACAATGGGAGGGGACGGAGCGAACGAAGTGAGCGGAGCTTCGCCAAGGGGCAGTTCTGCCTATGGCGTCAGCTACTAATGACTATTCTTCGTCGACCATCGCGCGGATGATGTCGAAGCAGAAGCCTTTCGAGAGTTTCGCACCGGGAACTACACGGTCAGTGGCAGAATCGTAGATGTAGACCATCGGATAGTCGTCAGGACCGTCGCCTTCGGTAATGCCGATATACGCCTTGCCGTCGACAATAGCGCTGCGCTGCGAATAGCCGCCGCTGCAATAAGGCAGAGGCTTTCCGTTGTAGCTTACACGCTCCCTCTGGCCGGTGTTCAGGCTGATGATGCTGTAGAAGTGGCTGCGGCTGTCGATCTTGGTGCCGAGCGTCTCGTCACGGGAATAAACCAGAAGCCTCTTGTTGCCGATGTACTGGATGGTCAGCAGCCTTCCCTCAGGGCTGGGGAAACCGTTCCACGAAGGATCGAACTGGCTTTCCAACGGCAGGATGCGGCGCATCACGCCCATCTTCACGCCGTTGTAGGTGCACAGGCCGGCTACATACATCACGCCTAACTCATCATAAGCGATAATGTTGCGCAGCAGCTCGCCGTAGGCAGCCGTCACAGGCTCCTCCATAACCGCTTCGGAAACAGGAGCGTCAGATATGACGGTTATTTTCTTGGGATCAAGGACTGCCACGTGGGTCTGCGGCTTGCGGTCTGAGTTCTCGGACTTGACGTAATAGATGTAGAACAGAGCCCCGTCGGTGGGACGCACCGTCAGCAGGCCTGAAGTCGAGAACATATCATATCCCTCGGGAAGGGTGAGATTCAGCGTCCCTTCATCGATTATCGAGAGATTGCCCTCGTTGAGCTTCGTCCAGATGACTTTCTTGTGCTCAGAGTCAGTTCCGACGATAAGAAGAGTGCTGTTGTTGTCAAGAAATGCGTGAGTGTACTTGCGGGGGTAGTAGGTATTATTCTTGAAAGGCACCTCGGCGTCGAGGGGCTCGGGGATCCACTCCTCGCCGGCCTCATTGCGCTCGATATGGAACTTGACGAAACGGTCGGCACCCTCCTGCGGCACCTGATAGTAGTACTTGCCGCGGGTGATGCTCTCCATAGTGAATTTCTGGGTGATGTCGATGCCCTTGCCGGTGAATTCGATAAGAGGCTGGTCGGCATCTAGGGACTTCACGCTGCGCACGTATGTGCCGTTCTTGTTCTGGCCCATTCCGCCGTGCTTGACGGCGCACACATAGAGGTCGAACGAAAGCAGGCTGGGCTCCGGGGTCGGAGGCACAGGCTCCGGCACAGGATTGCACGAAGCAACCAGAAGCACTATAGACAAAGACAACAATATTGTGAGACGTGTTTTCATATACGGATTAAATTACGGACACAAAAGTATAAAAAGAAGGAAAAATATGCTACCTTCGCGACGGTTTTGGTAACCGGCGGCGCTATGCCGCAAAGGTGCAAGGGAACCCGGTGCAAGACCGGGGCTGTGCCTGCAGCTGTGATCCCGTTCAGGGGTCCGCCTCCAAAACGCCACTGGGCGCAACTATTCATCCGTCTGTTCGGAACAGCAAGTTGCAAGGCCTGGGAAGGTGAGGCGGACCGGGGAAAGCCAGAAGACCTGCCAAGACGTTTTTTTGATGCCCGTTCAGGAACAGACGGGACTGATTATGAGGAAGATAATAAAGTTATTGCTCATCGGGGCGGCATTATGCCTGCTTCAGCCGCTGGCAGCGCAGGATTTCCTGCAGGATTCGATCCCGGAGACCGTCATCACGGCCACCGGCACCTTGCATTTGCTCAAGGACGCCCCCGTGCAGACTGAAGTCATCTCGCGCCAGATGCTGCAGAACTACTCGGGACGCTCTCTCGAGGACATCCTCAGCGGACTTGCCCCCTCGTTCGCCTTCAACGAAGACGATATGGGCTCTCATATGCAGCTCAACGGTCTCGGCAACAACTACATCCTGATACTCATCGACGGCAAGCGCATCCACGGCGACGTAGGCGGCGAGAACGACCTGTCGCTCATCGACCCGCGCAACATCGAGAAGATAGAGATCGTCAAGGGCGCATCTTCAGCCCTCTACGGCAGCGACGCCATAGCCGGCGTGATAAACATCATTACCCGCAAGCACAAGGAAGAAGGCCTGCTGCTCGAAAACAGCAGCCGCTACGGCTCCTACAACGACATCCGCCAGCACAACGCCATCGGCCTGAAATTCGGCCGCTTCAGCTCGCTCACCAACTTCCAGTTCCAGCACTCCGACGGCTGGCAGAACACCTCCGTGGAACGCACTGTCGGCACAGAGAAGCCAATCACCGACTCCCAGAACAAGACAGTGAACCGCCACTCCAACGGACAGATAGGCGAGCAGCTGACCTTCACGGTGAACGACCGTCTGGAGCTGTACGCAGGCGGAACCATATACGCCAAGCGCATCTACCGTCCGAGCGGCAAATATGCCCAGTACGACGTCCACACCTACGACCTGCAGTACCACAATGCATCCGCATCGGCCGGCGGCACCTGGAAGCCCAACGACACCGACGTCGTGACTTTCGACCTGGACTGGAACCGGCACGCCTATATGTATTACTTCACTGCCACAACCCTGGTGGAAGACTATGAGAAGAGCAAGGGAACGATATACTATCCCTATTTCCCCTATCTCCCCGACCAGATCGAGATGCAGAGCGACCAGCGCCGCACGATGGCGAGCCTCAAGGGCGTCTTCACGCTGCCGGCCGGCAACCTGCTCAACACCGGCGCCGAATACCGCTATGACTGGCTGTCTGCCCCCAACCGCGTTGTGGGCGGCAAGGCGACGGACTGGACGGCTGCCGTATATGCGCAGGATGAGTTCAAGTATGAGTTCGGCCGCAACAGCCTGCTCCACCTTGCTGGCGGCCTGAGGCTGACCTGGAACGGAAGCTTCGGTATGAAACTCACTCCCAAGTTCTCAGCTATGCTGGGTCTCGGCCTGCCTTGGAGGATCAGGGCCACCTGGAGCCAGGGATTCAAGACCCCTACCCCCAAGGAGCTTGAATACCGCTACGTAAAGCAGATGTCCGGCACTTATCTCTACCTCGGCAACACGGCGCTGCGTCCCCAGACCAGCAACTATTTCTCCCTCGGAGGAGAATACACCCACGCCGGACTGAGCATAAACGTCACCGGCTATTACAACAGCGTCAAGGATATGATCACGCTGGTGACCATCCCCAATTATCAGGCCCCGGCTGAATACATAATCCAGTATGACCCCGTCAAGACACGTCAGTACCAGAACGTCGACGACGCCCGCACGATAGGCGTCGATGTCAGCGTGCGCTACAGCCTGCGCGAATGGGCCTTCGGCCTGGGATACAGCTGGCTCGACACTGACGCCAACCAGTATGACTCCAGCCACGACCGTATGCGCAACGTAATCATCGACGGCACTGCACACCACAAGGGCAACTTCTTCACTACCTGGAATCACCGTTTCGGTCCTGCCTACAAAATCAGCGCAGGCATCTACGGCCGTATGTCATCAACCCGCTTCTACCAGGACGACGGCAACGGCAAGGGATACCAGATATGGCGCATCTCGACCACCCACGACCTGGGCAACTTCGAGCGGACCGTCTGGCGTATCGAGGCCGGAGTGGACAACATCCTCAATTATGTGGACCGCACCCCGCACGGACTCCACCTCGGCACCACCACTCCCGGAAGAACCTTCTACATAGGCCTCACCGTCAACTTCAACAGCGGGCGCAAAGTCAGAAACACATTCAATTCAACCATAAGCAACAATTATAATTCAAGTACAAACGATGAAAACTAGATTTTTAAAATTCACATTACTGGCTGCCCTCGCTTTCAGTTTCGTTTCCTGCGAAAAAAACGGCGGCGAGCAGTACAACTACACCGCCTACCAGAGGGCTGTGAACGAAACCGTAAAGGCTCAGAAGAAGAACAACAAAGCCATCCTGCTGGTAGCCTTCGGTTCTACCTGGCAGCAGGCATTCGATGCTTTTGACGAGACCATCGAAGCCTACAGGAAGGCATTCCCGCAGTATGACGTTTACCTGTCATTCTCATCAGCTATCTGCATCAACCGTGCTGCTGCCGGCGAAAACGCCGCTGACGGTGCCGAGATCCGCAACTACTACGCTCCGCCGTTCTGGTACACCGCATTTGCCCAGAAAGGCGTTATGTACAGCGAGATTGTAACCCAGTCACTCCAGGTCATCCCCGGTGAGGAGTACACCCGCGTAATCAACTACATCAAGGACTTCGCCAACAACGCCAACGGTGACCTCGATGACGACTACCTGTCACGCGTTGTCCTCAAGCTCGGCGTTCCCCTGCTCCAGGATGAAGACAAGGATGTCAATGCCGTAGCAAAGGCTCTCAACAATCTCTACAAGGGCCAGGCAGCAAACGACATCGTAGCCTTTATGGGCCACGGCAACCCCGACTCATACGACACATACAAGGCCAATATCCGCTATACCCAGCTCGAGGAAGCTCTCCAGGAAATCAACCCCCACTACTTCGTAGGTACCGTGGATATGATGGAAAACTTCAAGCCGCACGTATACGAGCGTATGGCTGAAGCCGGCCTCAACACTTCCAACCGCAAGGTATACCTCCATCCTCTGATGTCCATCGACGGTGACCACGGTCACAACGATATGGCCGGCGACGACCTGCCCGAGCAGTTCGTAGGCAAGAGCTACACTTTCGACGACCTTCTGGATGAAGCTAACGACGAGGGTGAGGTTGAAGACTGCAGCTGGAAGGTATTCTTCGGTGCCAAAGGTTCAGGCTTCACCTGCGACAACAGCACTATGATCGAGAAAGGTCTTCTGGAACTTCCGACTATCCGTCAGATCTGGATGGACCACACCAAGGACGCCATCAACGGCGAACCTCTCGACTACTATCACTCTAAGAATCCGGAATAGCAGTCCGATTCCATAAGCATTCTTTAAAGTGGCGGCCGGCATTGATTTGCCGGCCGCTTTTTTTATTCGAAGCGGAAACGGCCGGTGTCGGGATTGACGATGAGTTTTGCAGGAGAACCGGTCTTGACTTCTCCGCCCTTTGTCATCAGCCACACCTTGTCTGCCACGCGCAGGGCGAGTTCCAGGTCGTGGGTTGACAGGAAGATTGTCTTGCCGGCTTCCTGGGAAAGTTTGTGAAGCAGGTTCAGGATTTCCACTTTGCTCGGATAGTCGAGAAAGGCCGTCGGCTCATCCAGGAAGATGATGGGTGTCTCCTGGGCCAGCGCCTTGGCTATCATCACTTTCTGCCGCTCGCCGTCGCTCAGGGTCTGGACCATACGGTCACGCAGCTCCGCTATGCCCACAAGGTCGATGGCCTGTGCCACCTTGGCCTTGTCTTCGTCGCGCAAGCGACCCCAGAATCCAGTGTAGGGACTGCGTCCCATACCCACCAACTCCTCGACAGTCATATTCTGCAGGTTGTTCTTCTCGGTCAGCACCACTCCTATTACCTTGGCCAGCTCTGTTTCCCGATATGACTTCAGGGGTTTCCCCATAATGGAAATCTCGCCGGACAGCGGAGGCAGGAATCCCGACAGTGTCCGCAGAAGAGTCGACTTGCCGGCTCCGTTCTCGCCGATGAGGCAGGTCAGCTCGCTGCTGAATATCGTGTCGGTAATACCGCCGGCAACTTGTTTGACCGAATGTTTTCCGGTATAGCCTATCGACAGGCCGGCAAGGCGTATGGTTTCTTCGCGTTTCATTCTCCTGTGTCTTCTTTACGGTGTTTGAAAAGGACGACGGCCACGACCGGCGCGCCGATCAGTGCTGTCACGGAATTGACGGGCAGAGCCCCTTCGAAGCCCGGCAGGCGGGCTATGAGATTGCAGAGCAGAGCCAGAGATGAACCAGCCAGCAGCGATGCCGGCATCAGCACACGGTGGTCCGAAGTGCGGAAGATACCCCGGCACAGATGGGGCACGGCCAGGCCGAGGAACGAAATAGGACCGCAGTAGGCAGTCACTATAGCCACCAGCACACCTGCGCATACGATTACCCAAATACGGGCGCGGTTGACGTTCAGGCCGAGGTTGCGGGCATATCCGTCTCCGAGCAGCAGCAGGTTGAGGGTCTTGACCAGCAGCATCGAGAGCGGCAGCAGCACTGCCATTATGATGGCGAACGTTGCCACCTGGCCGCCGGACACGCGGGCGAAACTGCCCAGGCCCCAGACCACATAGGCCCTGACATCCTCCTCGGCGCTGAAGAACTTCAGCACTCCGATGATGGCGGTGGCCACATAGCCTATCATCACGCCGATGATCAGCAGGGTGACGTTGCCCCTCACTTTGCCGGCCACCCAGACGATGAGAAGCATAACGGCCAGGGCTCCGACTATGGCAGACAGGGTCATAGCTATCTCGCCCATATAGCCGAGGCGGCTGAGAGCCACTCCGCCGAGCCTGCCGGAGAGCAGCACCACGAAGGCGACGCCGAGGCTGGCTCCGGAGCTTACTCCAAGCACTGAAGGACCTGCCAGCGGATTGCGGAAGACCGTCTGCATCTGCAGACCGGCGACTGCCAGTCCCGCTCCGGCCACGAGGGCAGTCAGAGCCTGCGGCAGGCGCGATTTGAGGATTATATTCTGCCAGATGTCATTGCCTGCGTCAGCGCCCCATATAATTTTCCACACCGAGGAGGCGGGAATGGCTACGGAGCCCAGCAGCAGGTTCAGGAAGAACAGCACCAGGATCGAAGCCAGCAGCAGGACCATACCTGTGATTACGGAGCGTTTCATTTCAGCAGTTCATAAAAGACCGGTTCGTAGTCTTCCGGCAGCAGTTCGGGGTGGAAGATATGTATGAGGTCGGCGAGCACTACGTCGGGCTGCACCGGCATATTTTCATAGAAAGGCTTGCGGCTCATATTGCAATAGATGACACCTTTGCTCTTGAAAGCCCCCAGGTCTGCATAGCGCGCATCTTCTGCTTTCAGTGCGTCGTAGGAGAAATCGCCGTTGAAGCTGTTGACTATACGCCAGTACTTCGCACCTGCAGTCTGGCTGTATACCGTCTCGAAATCGAGGTTCAGGCCGCCTGAGCTCTTGTCCTC
>JAGCZI010000236.1 GCA_017960085.1 Bacteroidales bacterium | reverse complement strand
CCGTTGACGATGCCCATAATGCGGTGGCGGGTCGTCTGGGCCTTGGCGGTCACTATCGACAGCTTCTCGCCCACAAGGGCGTTCATCAGGGTGGACTTGCCGACGTTGGGGTTGCCGATTATGTTGACAAAGCCGGATCTGTGGTTTTTGGGGGCTTCCATCATTCGAACGACCCCATCATCATATAGTTCAACTCTTCGTCGGTGAGGAAACGCCACTGGCCGCGGCGCAGATTCTTCTTGGTCAGGCCGGCGAAATAGACTCTGTCGAGCTTCTTGACCTTGTAGCCGAGATGTTCGAAGATACGGCGCACGATGCGGTTGCGGCCGGAGTGGATCTCGATGCCCACTTCGCTCTGCACGCCGTTCACGTAGGAGAGGGCGTCGGCAGCGATGGGACCGTCTTCGAGGGTTATGCCGTCAAGAACGGCGTCGAAGTCGGCTTTCTTGAGGTTCTTGTCGAGGGTGACGTAATAGATCTTGCGGACGTGGAAAGAAGGGTGGGTCAACTTGTCAGCCAGGTTGCCGTCGTTGGTGAACATCAGCACGCCGGTGGTAGCCTTGTCGAGCCTTCCGACGGGGAAGACGCGCTCCTTGCAGAGTTCGGGGGATATGAGATCCATCACAGTCTTCTCCGCGTGGGGGTCGCTGGTGGTGGTGACGAAGTTCTTGGGCTTGTTCATCACGATGTATACTTTCTTCTCGCCCTTGAGCCTCTCGCCGCTGAAGCGGATGTCGTCGGTGGGGCTGACCCTGGTGCCGAGCTCGGTGACTATCTGGCCGTTGACGGTGATCAGACCGGCCTCGATGTATTTGTCAGCCTCGCGGCGCGAGCACACACCTGAATTGGTGATGAACTTGTTGAGGCGTATCAGGCCGTCTTCCTCTTCCTTCCTGGGCTGCCTAACCGGAGTGTTTTTCTTTTTGTACTGCTTGTCGGAGAAATACCTGCCGCTGCCGGAAGCCCTTCTCTCGTAGTTCTTGTCACTGCCTCCCTGCCGGCCCTTGCCGGTGGCGCCTCTGCCGGTGCTGCCCTTGCCGCCTTGCCTTGCCGTATTCCTTGACGGAGCGGGGCGGGGGGTATTGCGTTTTCTGGATGTATTATTGTTCTGCATTTTTCTGTCGTTTTTTGCCGCAGCAAATTTAGTTGTTTTTTACAGATATGTGGCCATTTCGTCGGCCAGCGTCTTGGCTGCAGCAGCGGAGGCCTCGGCGAAGTCTTCGCCCTTGCCGGCGTAGATTATGCCGCGGGAAGAGTTGATCAGCAGGCTGCAGTGGCTGTTCATACCGTATCTGACCACTTCGCTTACAGTGCCTCCCTGGGCGCCGACACCGGGCACGAGGAAGAAATTGTCCGGGCAGATCTCACGGATGGCCTTGAACATTTCGGGACGTGTGGCTCCCACGACGAACATCGTGTTGTCGACAGTGCCCCACTCGAGGGCCTTGCTCATCACCTTGGCGTAGAGGGGTTCCTCGCCGCCGAATTCGAAGTCCTGGGCGGATTCGTTGGACGTTGCGGCAAGGATGACTGCCCACTTGCCCTCATACTCGAGGAAGGGCTTGATGCTGTCGTAGCCCATATAGGGCGAGAGGGTGACAGCGTCGAAATCCAGCGTCTCGAAGAATGCACGGGCATACATACGGGCGGTGTTGCCGATGTCGCAGCGCTTTGCGTCCAGGATGACGAACAGCTCGGGATAGCGCTCCCTGATATATGAGACAGTCATCTCCAGCTCGTTCCATCCCTGGGCCCCGAACACTTCGTAGAAGGCGCTGTTGGGCTTGTATGCAACGGCGTAAGCGGCTGTCGCGTCTATGATTGCCTTGTTGAATTCGAAGATGGGATGCTCCGTGTGCTTGAGGTGTTCCGGAATCTTGGCTATCTCGGGGTCCAGCCCGATGCACAGGAAACTGCGTTTGGCGAGTATGTTCTCGTAGAGTTGCTGATGTGTCATAGCAGTCGTCTAAATGTTTTTTTTGACTGAATTATACAAAGATACCAAATTTTTACTATTTTTACGCCCCTTTGTTTCGAATAGAAAATCAAATAAAAATATGCAGATAAATCAAACCAATCAGGAAGACCTCACATTGAAGGTCAGCATCAAGGTCGACAAAGAAGACTACGCCGAAGACATGAACAAACGCCTCAAGGAATATCGCCACAAGGCTGATATCCGCGGCTTCCGCAAAGGAATGGCTCCTATGGGCCTCATCGAGAAGATGTACGGCGGCCAGGCGATGGCAGACGCAATCAACACAGTAGTATCACAGGCACTCGCAAAACATATCGAGGACAACAAGCTCAACGTCATCGGAGAGCCGCTCCCGAGCGAGGACAATGACAAGGCTGCTGAAGAAGGCGATTCCTTCACTTTCGACTTTGACCTTGGAGTAGCCCCTGAAGTTACGGTAGACGTGACTGCAGAAGACACTATCCCTTACTACACAGTGACCGTCAGCGCCAAAGCTGTGGCTGACTACAAGGACAGCCTCCTTCGTCAGTACGGCACAATGGAGAGCGGCGAGAAGGCCGGTGAAGACGATTTCGTAGTCGTGGATTTCAAACAGGGCGAAACCGAGGTGAAGGATGCCTATGTGGCCCTGCGCAGCATCGCCGATGAGGCCAAGAGCATCTTCCTGGGCATAAAGAAGGACGACGTGAAGGACCTCGACGTAAATGAGGTTTTCCCCAACGACTCAGACCGTGCAGCTATGCTCCATATGAAGAAAGAGGAGCTGAAAGATATGGATCCCAAGTGGCAGATGACAGTGAAGGACGTCAAGACCTTCGTCGCAGCCAAGCCGACTCCCGAGACCTTCGACAAGATCTTCGGCAAGGACGAAGTGAAAGACGAGGCAGCGTTCGACGCAAAGGTCAAAGACCTGCTCAAGAAGGAATATGCCCGCGAGAGCGACTACCGCTTCGCCGGCGACGTGCGCGATTATCTCCTTCATAAAGCTGACATCAAGCTCCCCGAGGCATTCCTCAAGAAATGGCTCATCCGCGTCAACGAGGGCAAGTTCACCGCAGAGGACATCGAGAAAGAGTTCGACGCTTTCACTAAGGATTTCCGCTGGCAGATGATCTGCAACCACCTTATGAAGGCCCACGGTATGGAAGTTACCAAGGAAGACCTTGACAAGGAAGCCAAGGCTCTTGCCGCATACCAGTTCGCTATGTACGGTATGAACGACGTTCCTGAAGACCAGCTTGCCGGTTTCGCAGACCGTCTTCTTGGAGATGACGACCAGGCCCGCCGCCTTTACGACAAGGTAGAGGCCGACAAGGTTGTCGCTTACGTCAAGGACACCGTCACCCTCGACAAGAAAAAATCCACTATCGAAAAGATGCGCCAGCAGAGCAAATAATCAGTCCTGGATATGAACGAATTTGAGAAATACGCTGTCAAGCACCGTGGCATCAGCTCGATGGCCCTGCACAGGTTCAATTCAGTGAACGACAGCTACATTAATCCTATGATCATCGAAGAGCGCCAGCTCAATGTGGCCCAGATGGATGTCTTCTCACGTTTGATGATGGACCGCATCATCTTCCTCGGCTGCCCCATCAACGATGAGGTCGCCAACATCATCCAGGCCCAGCTGCTCTTCCTCGACAGCAACGGTTACGATTCTGACATTTCCCTGTACATCAACTCCCCGGGAGGTTCTGTCTACGACGGTCTCGGCATCTATGACACAATGCAGACCATCAGTTCCGACATCCACACCATCTGCACCGGTATGGCCGCATCTATGGCATCGGTGCTGCTGGCAGCCGGCACTGCCGGAAAACGCTCGGCGCTGACCCACTCGAGAGTTATGATACACCAGCCGCTCGGAGGCGCCGAAGGCCAGGCTTCCGACATCGAGATCACCGCCCGCGAGATCCTCAAACTGAAAGACGAACTCTACCAGATTCTCAGCGACCACACCGGCAAGAGTATGGATGAAATCCGCCGCGACGCCGACCGCGATTTCTGGATGACTTCGCAGGAAGCTCTCGACTACGGAATGATAGACCAGATCGTGACCAAAGCTGATAAAAATGGCAAAAAGTAAAATCGAAGAAGCCCATTGCCCTTTCTGCGGCAGGAGTGAAAGCGAAGTTCCGCTGATGCTCTACGGCGAGAACGCCTGCATCTGCTCTGACTGTGCCGAAATGGCATTCACCAAGGCAAAGGAACTTCTTCACCCCCAGAGCAGCATCAAGACGGCCGGCAAGGTGAACGGAGAGTTCTCCCTGCGCAAACCTCACGAGATATATGATTTCCTCAGCCAGTACGTGGTAGGACAGGACGCTGCGAAGAAGACTCTCGCAGTGGCCGTGTACAACCACTACAAGAGAATCGAGAATGCCGAAGCCGGCAACACGGACCTCTTCGAGAAATCCAATATCCTGATGGTAGGACCGACCGGCACGGGCAAGACCCTGCTGGCCCGCACCATCGCCAAGATGCTCAACGTGCCTTTCGCAATTGTCGACGCCACAGTCCTGACAGAGGCCGGATATGTTGGCGAAGATGTCGAGAGCATCCTGACCCGCCTTTTGCAGGACGCTGATTACGACGTCAAGAAAGCAGAGAAGGGCATAGTCTTCATCGACGAAATAGACAAGATCGCCCGCAAGGGTGACAATCCTTCGATAACCCGCGACGTTTCGGGAGAAGGAGTTCAGCAGGCACTGCTGAAAATCATCGAAGGCAGCATAGTCAACGTGCCGCCCCAGGGAGGCCGCAAGCATCCCGAGCAGCAGATGATAGCTGTAGACACAAACAATATCCTCTTTATCTGCGGAGGAGCCTTCGAAGGTATTGAGCGCAACATCGGCAACCGCCTGAACACTCAGGTGGTGGGTTATACTTCGGTCAAGACCCGTTCCCGCATCGACCGTGACAACCTTATCCAATATATCGCTCCCCAGGACCTGAGGGCGTACGGACTGATCCCGGAAATCATCGGCCGTCTGCCGGTGCTCACCCACCTCAATCCGCTCGACCGCCGTACTCTTCGCGCCATCCTCACCGAGCCGAAGAACTCTCTCGTCAACCAGTACAAAGAAATCTTCCGCCTCGACGGCATCAAGCTCATCATCAAGCCGGATGTGCTGGAGTATATCGTCGACACTGCCATCGAGTTCAAGCTCGGAGCCCGCGGGCTGCGTTCGATCTGCGAAATCATTATGCTCGACGCAATGTACGACGCTCCGACTTCGAAGCGCAAGACATTCACGATAGACCTCGATTACGCGAAGTCCAAGGTACAAAAATCGGGAGCGATACTCGTGAAAGATACCACTCCCGTTATCGAATGACCTTTGTAAAGGCCGTTTCCTAGTTCAGAATATCCCCGTTCATGGAAATCAGGAATTCCTGGTTGTCCTTTGTCCTTTGCAGCCTGCTCTTCATAAACTCCATAGCTTCTACGGAGTTCATATCTGACAGGTAGTTGCGCAGTATCCATATACGGTTGACGTGCTCCGGATCGTAAAGCAGGTCGTCGCGGCGGGTGCTGCTGAGGGTGACGTCCACTGCAGGGAAGATACGTTTGTTGGACAGCTTGCGGTCGAGCTGGAGTTCCAGGTTGCCGGTTCCCTTGAATTCCTCGAAGATCACGTCGTCCATCTTCGATCCGGTCTCGGTGAGAGCTGTGGCGAGGATTGTGAGCGAACCTCCGTTCTCGATGTTTCGGGCTGCGCCGAAGAAGCGTTTCGGCTTCTGGAGGGCGTTGGCGTCCACACCGCCGGAAAGGACTTTGCCGGATGCGGGCTGCACGGTGTTGTAAGCCCTGGCGAGACGGGTGATGGAGTCGAGCAGGATCACTACGTCGTGGCCGCACTCCACAAGCCTCTTGGCTTTCTCAATGACCATATTGGCAACCTTCACGTGCCTCTCGGCGGGCTCGTCGAAGGTAGAGGCGATAACCTCGGCCTTGACGCT
Organism: Bacteroidales bacterium; assembly: GCA_017960085.1. Lineage (GTDB taxonomy): Bacteria > Bacteroidota > Bacteroidia > Bacteroidales > UBA932 > Equibacterium. The sequence goes on along the minus strand of JAGCZI010000236.1, from coordinate 1,297 downwards.
GCGCTGCATATCGGTAACCTCCTCGGGACGCTCGTCAATCAGCAGGACTATCATAAACACCTCGGGGTGGTTGTCGGCGATTGCATTGGCTATATCCTTGAGCAATACTGTCTTACCTGTCTTGGGCTGAGCCACGATCAGACCCCTCTGGCCTTTGCCGATAGGGGTGAACATATCCACCACGCGGACAGAGATGTTGTCGTTGTGTCCGTTGCCGGTGATGTTGAATTTCTCATCAGGGAAAAGAGGGGTGAGGAAGTCGAAGGGCACGCGGTCACGCACTTCTTCGGGAAGGCGGCCGTTGATGCGGTCGACTCTCACAAGCGGGAAATATTTGTCACCTTCGCGCGGGGGACGGATCTCGCCGAGGATGGTGTCGCCGTTCTTGAGGGCGTAGTTCTTTATCTGCGACTGTGATACATATATATCATCAGGGGAGTTCAGGTAGTTGTAGTCAGAAGAGCGAAGGAAACCATAACCGTCGGGCATAATCTCCAGCACGCCGATGGCCTTGACGATGCCCTCGAACTCGATGCGGGGTCTGGGCTGCTGATGCTGCTGGTTCTGGTTCTGGTTCTGCTGGTTCTGGTTTTGTTGCTGCTGGCCTTGCTGCTGGCCCTGCTGGGGCTGTTGCTGGCCCTGGGGCTGCTGCTGTTCGGGAGTTGCCTGGGCTGCAGCATCGGCTTTCTGTCTGCCTTTTTTCTGCCTGGCAGGTTGCTGCTTGGGCTGGTCCTGAGGATTCTGCTCCTTGGGCTGCTTGGGCTCTTTGGGCACCTGCTCCTGAGCTTTGGGCTCTTTGGGCTGGCGGCTCTGCTTTGCGGGCTTTTCCTGAACGGCGGGAGTTGCTTCAGCAGCCTTGTCTTCAGCAGGGACTGCAGTCTTCTTAGGCCTTCCGGCTTTCTTCTTCGCGGGAGCCTGGGGAGCATCGGCAGTATTTTCAGCCGCTGCTGCGGGGGCGGCCTCAGGGGCCTTTTCAGCAGCAGGAGCGGATTCTGCGGTCGCCGCTACCTTCTGTGCGGCCGGCTTGGCTATCCTAGGACGAGCCTTCTTGGGCTTGGGTGATTCGTTGCTTTGGATGGCCTGCTCATCGAGGATGACGTAGATCAGGTCTTCCTTCTTGATGTTTTCAGGCTTTTTGATATTGAGTTCTTTTGCAATAGCGTACAAGTCTTCCTGACTTTTTGCGCTCAATTCGAGAATGTCGTACATTAAAAGATTATTGGTAATTGAAAGGAGAAAATGCCTGAAGCGGCACGGTCCTCATTGGAATGCTTTGCAAATATAGCAAATAAATCGG
>JAGCZI010000235.1 GCA_017960085.1 Bacteroidales bacterium | reverse complement strand
GGCTGCGTCGCGCTCACGCATACGTTCAGACCTGGTGGACATAGACGGGAACCACATATCGTCTGCGGTGATGCCGCATTCCTTCACCATCCGGGTACTGTATTCCAGGCGTCCGAAGTTGGAGTCGGTATTGTTGGTGCCGAAGGTGAACTTCAGCCCCATTGCCTTCGCTTTCTGGATAATGCGCTTGCTGGGAATGTTATACCTTGAGTTGATTTCCAGGGCTATGTTGTTTTTCTTGAGGACATTCAGGATCCTGTCGACCCTTTCGTCGGTCCACAGTTTGTCGAAATCATCGGCGATGACTCCGGGCAGATAGAAAGGATTTGCTGAGAAGTCTGCCGGGTCGTTCTCGAAGATATAGACCGTCTCATCTACGATGAGGTCCATATACTTCTGCACCGGAATGTCTATGTTCACTTCTTCGGGATGCCAGAGCCTTACGAGCCTGCCCCTGTCATAGACGTACATTCCGTCGGTGAATATATAGTCGAACTTGTCGAGCAGTTCCGGCGGGAAGCTGCGGGACCATTTGCGGCCGTCACCCTGCAGCGGGCGCATAAAGGGCCAGTCCTTGACGCTCTGCCAGTATTGTTCCATCTCCTCGGCGCTGGTAAGCACAAGGCCGGAGCCTCCCTCACCTTCTTTCTTGGGGCCGTAGGCGTTCGGGCCTATGCCATAGTTGATGCCGTAGTTCTTGGATTTGGCCAGGGCCATATCGGCGGTAAGATCGCCCTTCAGGTGGACGTGGTAGTCGATCACGGGGAAATCGATCTGCTGGAGGCGGATGATGTCATCGGTGCTCTCATCGACGGGCGGAAGCGAATCGGAAGGGTTGTGAAGCCCCTTGGGAAGCGACTCGACAGAAACATCCCTGAAAGACGCGATGCCGCGGCCTCCTTTGAAAACCACTTTGCCGCTGCCCAGCAGCATATCCTTGTGTTCTTCGCTGCGGTATGGTGTGTCGGGCTCGGTGTAGCAGACAACCTCGGTGCCGTTTATCGTAACGGAGATGTTATTGCCCCTCACGGCTATCTCGAAAGGGAACCACTGCCCGTCTTCGGCCATACTGCGGTATAGATTCCTGACTGACGCCAGCGAGCCGCTCTTGCGGCTTCCGTCGATCGGGCCGTTGTGCAGCAGCACCTGATACCCTTTGGCACATTCGCCGTCGGTGTGGAACCATACTGATGCCTCAGCGCCGTCGGCCAGCAAGGCCTCGCCCTTGAGCATAAAGTCGGTATATGTGCCGCGCATCGGCTCGGAATCTCCAGACTTCAACTCGAATTCCCGGACCGATGTGCACGCGACAAATACGACCGTCATCAGGGTGACGATCAGAAATCTTTTCATAAGCCAGTCAGGTTATTTCTTGAAATACCTGTTGTAGAGACCTTCGAATCCCTTGCCGTGACGGGCCTCATCCTTGGCCATCTCGTGGATGGTGTCGTGGATTGCGTCGAGATTCTGCTGTTTAGCAAGTGTTGCGATGCGTTTCTTGCCTTCGCAGGCACCGGCCTCGGCGTGCATACGTTTCTCGAGGTTGGTCTTGGTGTCCCATACCACTTCTCCAAGCAGCTCGGCGATACGGGCGGCGTGATCGGCCTCTTCGAAAGCATAGCGGCGGAAAGCTTCTGCCACCTCAGGATAACCTTCGCGGTCAGCCTGACGGCTCATAGCCAGGTACATACCGACTTCTGAGCATTCGCCGTTGAAATGGTCGTGAAGCCCCTTGAGTATTTCGGGATCCTTTACGTCCTTGGCTACTCCGAGAACGTGCTCGTCTACGAAGACGAGTTTGTCTTCAGTCTCTTCTATCTGGATAAATTTTGAACCGGGAACGCCGCAGAGAGGGCATTTTTCGGGAGCGGTGTCTCCTTCGTGGATATAACCGCATACGGGGCATCTGAATTTAGCCATAATATAATTCTTTAAGTGTTATTGATTGTATGTGTCAGAATGTGTTGGGCAATGTAAGGAGATGGTACTGGATAGTCCTGGCCATACGCAGATGGCCTTCGGCGGCGGGATGCAGACGGTCAGTTTCAGCATTGTTGAAATAACGCGTATACTCGTCGAGCACAGGCATCAGGCCGCTCTCTCCGTAAAGGTCGATGACCGGCACGCTCCATATCTGGCCGCAGCGGCGGATGGCAGCAGCGTAGTCTTCGATATAGAGACCGAGGAAGTTGGCGTACATCTCGTCAGGCTGCACGTTGCGGGCGTTGAAGCGGGCATAAGCCCTGTGGAGCGGAGTCATCAGTATTATCTGCTTCGTCGGAAATGTGGTCTTGAGATACTGCATCAGGATGTTGCAGCGCCCGGTGAAGGTTGATTTGTCGTAATTGAAGTGTCTGTGAAGCTTCGGCGTAATCCTGCCGTTGGTGTTCACGGAATCCACGGTCTCGGTGAACCACTCTCCCATCGGAATGTCGTGGAAATAGTCATTTGTGCCGGCAAGGATGATGATGGCGTCGAAAGACTGGTCGACCTTCCTGGCCTGGTCGGGCAGCTGGCTCATCTGGTTGCCGTTGACGGCGAAAGAGACTGTCTGCATATCCATCAGTTCGGCGAGAAACTCCCACCAGCACTGTGTAGTGCCTACACGGATTGGGTCGCTGATAGAATCGCCCAGTATCGCCACCTTGGAGCCGCGCCACTGGTTCTGCGCACAGACGGGCAGACATACGGCCAGGATGCCTGCAATAACTGATATGAATCTCGTTGTTTTCATACTTGAAACGTGAACAACAAATATAACTATATTTGCTGATAATAATTCACGAGAAGCAATGATAAATCCCGAACTTGAAGCATACGTCGAAAAAGAGATCATCCCCCGTTACAGACACTTCGACAGCGCCCACTCCGAAGAGCACGTGCGCACCGTCATCAAGAACGCACTGGAACTCTCCAAACGATATGAAGTTGACGAAAATATGATATACGCAGCGGCTGCATACCACGACACCGGAGTGGTCGAAGGCCGCGAGTTTCACCACATTGTTTCGGGACGCATCATCCGCTCCGACAAGGAACTTACACGCTGGTTCACCCCTGAGCAGATCGAGACCATCGCCCAGGCTGCCGAGGACCACAGGGCTTCGTCCGACCGCAAGCCCCGCGGCATCTACGGGCTCATCATCGCCGAAGCCGACAGGGATATCAACCCCGTGAAGATAATCCGCCGTACCGTCCAGTTCGGCTTCAACAAATACCCGGAACTCGACCGTGAAGGCCAGTGGCAGCGCACAGTTGAGCACCTGATGGAAAAATATGCAGAGGGCGGCTATCTGAAACTTTGGATACCCGAGTCCGACAATGCGGCAAAACTCGCTGAGCTTCGGGAGATCATCAAGGACACAGAAAAGTTACGCGACCTCTTCGACCGCGAATACCAGCGTCTGCGCGTCCTCGACTTCCTGACCCGCAACGGCATCCCTTATGAAATTTATGAGCATCCGCCGTTGTTCACCATCGAGGAAGCTCTTTCATATTGGGGGCAGATTCCCGAGTGCACTCACTGCAAGAACCTGTTTATGCGCAACCACAAGGGCAACCGCCACTATCTCATCAGCTTCGAATGTCACAAGCAGATGGACATCCACGGTCTGGAGCACGCCCTGCATCAGGGCAAGCTTTCGTTCGCGTCACCCGAAAGGATGATGCGCTGTCTCGGGCTGAAACCGGGCAGCGTCTCTCCCTTCGGTCTGATCGATGATATGGACCTGTCGGGAGCCGATCCCAAAGAACTGTTTGAAAACGGTCACAGGGTGAAGTTCTATCTGGATTCAGAACTGATGCAGGCTGAGCGTATAAGTTTCCACCCCTGCGACAACACGGCAAGCATGGTGGTCACAAGGGCGGATTTTATGCGTTTTCTGGATCTCTGGGGCGGAGAATACGAACTGCTTTCAGTGTAGCAGCCGTCATCGTTTGAAGTAAGGAGCGTCTCCGCCGCGCGGGACACTTCCGGCCATTACCGGCCAGCCGTCAACCCAGTCGACCTTGT
>JAGCZI010000234.1 GCA_017960085.1 Bacteroidales bacterium | reverse complement strand
GAAGGTTATGCCCTCATCCCCTGCGGAGCCGGCCTGAGCTACTAACTTCCCTTACATATACGACGATGCCCCGGTCAGCTGGCCGGGGCATTTGTCATTCTGCGAGCAGTTAAGAGTCTATTTCATACACATCTTGTATATTTCGATGACATCTTTCTGCTTGAGGGGCTTGAAGCCGGGCAGGGTGTCGAAGTTCACTGACTTGCCGGCCATAATCTCGAAGTGGGTCTCGTCGATGCCTACCTCGGGAAGGGTGCTCTTCAGGCCGAGGTCCTTGAAGAAGAAGTCGGCAAGAGCGTCGATAGCCTTGTGGGCGATGTCCATCGGCTCAAGGCTCGGGTCGATGCCGAACACATTGACTCCGAACTGGACGTACTTCGATACGGTTGTCTCGTCGAGGCAGTACTCCAGCCATCTCGGGGTCAGGATGGCAAGGCCGTGGCCGTGGGTGATGTCGTAGAAGGCCGACAGCTCGTGCTCCATCGGGTGGCAGCTCCAAGCGTGTTTCTTGCCGGCGGTCACGAAGCCGTTGATGGCCCACGACGAAGTCCACATCAGGTTGGCGCGGGCTTCATAGTTGTCGGGCTCCTTCATTGCTATGGGAGCGTATTTGATGACGGTCTTCATCATACCCTCCATAAACGTGTCGAGCATAAAGAGATCCTGGTCGGTGTTGAAATACACCTCGATGATGTGGCTCATAATGTCCGAAGAACCGCAGGCGGTCTGGTAAGGACTTACGGTGAAGGTATTCTCAGGATCGAGGAAAGACACCTTGGGAAGGATGAGAGGATCGAGACGGCCTATCTTGTCTTTAGTCTCGGGATTGCTGATTACGGCTGCCGTATCCATCTCAGAACCTGTTGCCGACAGGGTGAGGATATCCACGATGGGAAGGGCTTTCTCCACGGGAGCGCATTTCTTCAGGTCCAGGAAATCCCAGGGGTCGAAGTCTACGCACGCGCCGGCTGCTATCCATTTGGTGGCGTCGATGGTTGATCCGCCGCCGACAGCGAGCAGTACGTCGATCTTGTGATCCTTGCACATCTGTGCGCCTTTGCGTACTGAGTCGATACGGGGATTAGGCTCGATGCCGTCGAGTTCATAAAGTTCCAGGCCTGCAGCCTTGATTTCCTTTATTACTTTGTCATAAAGGCCCATACGTTTGATAGAGCCACCACCGTAGGTCATAAGCACGCGGTTGCCGAAGCGTTTCAATTCATCACCAAGATGATGAAGGTGATTACGGCCGAAATACACCTTCACAGGAATGTTGTAGATAAAATCGTGAATCATAACGTTGTTGTTGTTTTATGACCGTAAGATAAGGAAAATTTTAGACAAATCACGCACGAAGCGCCCTCATAGCATTGAGCACTGCGAGGACGGTGACTCCGACGTCTGCGAAGACTGCCATCCACATTGTGGCGATGCCGAAAGCTGCAAGGATAAGCACGAGTATCTTGATGCCGATTGAGAACCAGGTGTTCTCGCGGGCGATTCGCAGCGTGCGGCGGGCTATGCCGGCGGCAACGGCTACTTTCGAGGGCTTGTCATCCATCAGCACTACGTCAGCGGCTTCGATGGCGGCATCGGAGCCGAGGGCTCCCATTGCTATGCCTGTGTCTGCACGGGCCAGCACCGGGGCATCGTTGATGCCGTCGCCTACGAAGGCCAGCGTGCTGCCGGACGGTTTGGCTGCAAGAAGGGCCTCCACGCGGCTCACCTTGTCGGCCGGCATAAGGCCTGCGTGCCATTCGTCAATTCCTATTTCATCTGCCACAGCCTTGCCGACTGCCTCGTGGTCTCCCGTCAGCATCACGGTCTTCTCTACGCCCAGCTCCTTGAGGGCAGTGACAGCCTCAGCGGCGTCTGCTTTGATGCGGTCTGAAATTACTATGTGGCCCAGGTAGGTGCCGTCCTGGCTGACGTGGATTATCGTGCCGGCTTTTTCGCAGTCGTGCCATTCTGCTCCGACCATCTCCATCATAGACGGATTGCCGACGCACACTTTGTGGCCGTTTACCATAGCCTCGATGCCCTTGCCGGACAGCTCGTGCACATCCTCTATCACGCAGTCGTCGTTTTCCTCGGGATATGCGGCCCGCAGTGAGGCTGCGATGGGGTGGGTGCTGAAGCGCTCCACGTGGGCTGCAAGATGGAGAAGTTCCTTCTCCTCGATGATCTCGGGGTGGACGGCTACCACTTCGAAGACACCTTCAGTCAGAGTGCCGGTCTTGTCGAAGACAACGGTCTCCATCCTTGACAGGGCCTCAAGGTAGTTGGAGCCTTTGACCAGGATACCTTTGCGGGAGGCGCCGCCGATGCCGCCGAAGAATGCCAGGGGAACGCTGAGCACGAGGGCGCAGGGGCAGGACACTACGAGGAACATAAGGGCGCGGTAGAGCCACGTCGAGAAGGTTCCGCCCAGCAGCGTAGGCACTACTGCCAGCAGCACCGCTGCCGCCACTACTATCGGCGTATATACCCTGGCGAAACGGGTGATGAAGTTTTCACTGCGGGACTTGTGCTCGGAAGCGTGCTCCACAAGTTCGAGGATGCGGGATGCAGTGGATTCGCCGAACTCTTTGGCAACCTTCACGCGGAGCACTCCGCTCAGATTGACGCAGCCGGAGAGGATTTCGTCGCCGGCCTCTATCTTTCTCGGCACGCTTTCGCCGGTGAGGGCCACAGTGTCGACAGATGACGTACCTTCCTCCACGAGTCCGTCCACAGGCACTTTCTCACCCGGCCTGATGACTATCATATCCCCGACCTTAAGCTCTTCGCAGGGCACTACTGCCAGTTCTCCGTCTCGCTCCAGATTGGCCGTGTCGGGGCAGATGTCCATCAGGTGCGCGATGCTCTTGCGGCTGCGGCCTTCGGCTATCCCTTCGAACAGCTCGCCGACCTGGAAGAAAAGCATTACGAAGACTGCCTCAGGGAACTGGGTGGCGGCTTCCGGCAGGAAGCCGATTGCAAGGGCTCCTATTGTCGCCACGCTCATCAGGAAATTCTCGTCGAGGGCCTCGCCGTGAGCCAGGCTCTCTGCAGCTTCCTTGAGCGTGTCCCATCCGGCCACAAGGTAGGGCACCAGATAGACCAGCAGAAGCTGCCAGGTTGCAAGGTTTGTATTCTTCTCGATTATTACCGCCGCAATCAGCAGCACAGTGGCCACTGCAATCCTAATAAGGTTGCCGCGGGTCTCGTTCTCTTCCTCGTGATGATGATGTTCGTGGTTGTGGTTATGTTCGTGTGCCATAGCTTTGCTTTGTTTGTTTCGGGTGCAAAGTTATGGAGCCGTGCTTGCAACTCAGTTGCAATGTTTGCGGCACTCGGGGCAGATGCCGCTGACCATATAGTTGACGTTGTCGCCTTCATATCCGGCGGGAAGGGCGACTGTGGGGATGGCTATGTCCTCCAGGCAGAAGGTCTTGCGGCAGCGGGTGCAGTAGAAATGCACGTGAGCGTCGTCATCGTGGCTGTCGGAATGACTGTGGCAGAGTTCGTAGCGCACTCCGTCGCCGCCGTCCTGGATGGTATGGACCAGGTGCTGCTCCCGGAACAGGGCCAGCGTGCGGCTGATGCCGGACTTGTCAATGGTCCCGATGGCATCCTCCAGCTCCGCCATCGACATCGGGCGGCCTCCGCTCAGCAGAGTTGCGGCGATGAGGATGCGGTTCGCGGTGGGTTTGACACCGTGGTGCATCATCAAATCTATGATATCTGTCCGGCTCATTTCAGTTACAAAAATAGGAATTATGTAGTACTTTTGCTTCACTAATAATGATGATGCTATGAAAAGCAATTCGTTCCTGGTATGTTTCGCGCTCTGCTGCCTCATCGCTATGGCGACCAGTATGACGCCGGACCCTTCGCTTGACAATTCCGACTTTGTGAAGATTACCGATGTCATCCCCGATGCGATACTCGAAGTCCGTTACTTCAGCACTTACAATTTCGTCGGAGACAGGATCGACGGTTACAACGCACCGGTGTCCTACCTGACAAAGGAAGCCGCAGCGGCTCTCAAGAAAGCCAGTGACGTCTTCGTAAAAGACGGTTACCGCATACGTGTCTACGATGCCTACAGGCCCCAGATGGCTGTGGACCATTTCAAGGCGTGGGCAAAGGATGTGGAAGACACCAGGATGAAGGCGTATTTCTATCCCGAGCTTGACAAGTCAGTACTTTTCAAACTGGGTTATATCGCTTCCAGGTCCGGACACTCCAGGGGCAGCACCATCGATATGACTATTTTCGATATGGCTGCCGGTCATAATGTGGATATGGGCGGCACTTTCGATTATTTCGGGGAACTCTCCCACCCCGGCAACCAGGAGGCTGTCACTCCTCAGCAGTATGCCAACCGTATGTACCTGCGCAAAGTGATGGTCGATGCCGGTTTCAGACCCTATGAGGAGGAGTGGTGGCATTTCACGCTCAAGGACGAGCCTTTCCCCGACACGTATTTCAATTTCCCCAACGAGTAGTGTCCAGGAAAGACAACCATAAACTTCTTACGGAAGGGCCCGTTTCCAAAGCTATCCTGTCGCTGGCCCTGCCTTCCTGCATCAGTATGCTGGTCACCAGCATCTACAGCATTGTGTCGACCTTCTACGTCGGGCGCATAAGCACCCAGGCCACCGCTGCAGTCGGCATCAGTTTCTCGGCGATGTCAGTGATACAGGCCCTGGGGTTTATGTTCGGCCAGGGTTCCGGCACCTATATCTCCAGGGAGCTCGGCGCCCGCCACCAGAAGAACTCCGAGCAGATGGCTGCGGTCGGGCTGGTTCACTCGCTCCTTTCCGGCCTTGTGCTGGGACTGGCAGGCCTGCTGTTCCTCAGGCCTCTGTCCGTGCTTCTGGGCTCCACCCCCACCATCCTTCCCGACACGATGGTATATCTGTCGTGGGTGCTGATGGCCACGCCTTTCATAATGGGTGCCATAGTGCTCAACAACCAGATGCGCTTCCAGGGCAATGCAAGCTATGCGATGTGGGGCATCATCTCCGGCGCCCTGCTCAATGTCATCCTCGCTCCCATCCTTATCTTCGTCCTCAATATGGGTATACGCGGAGCCGGCATCTCGACCTTTGTCGGAGAGATGTTCAGCTTCTTCTTCCTGCTGATGATGTACCGCCGCACAGACGACCTGAAGCTCGACCTGCGCAATTTTGTATGGGGCAAGGGTTACTTCAAAGAAGTGCTGGCAGGAGGCACTCCCTCCCTTACGAGACAGGGACTTGCCAGCATCAGCATCGCCCTTCTCAACAATGCGGCAGGAGTATACGGCGACGAAGCCATTGCGGGAATGTCGATAGTTTCCAGGATAGCATTCATCTTCCTTGCGGCGACAATAGGCCTCGGACACGGTTTCCAGCCGATGTGCGGCTTCTCTTACGGCGCCGGCCTGTACGGCAGGGTACGTGAAGGCTACAAGTACGTCCTGAAAATCGGCACTGTCTTTATGCTGGTATGTGCAGCCGCAGGTCTCATCTTTCCCGAGGCTTTGGTCGGCTTCTTCCGCCACGATCCGAAAGTCATCGAAGTCGGCGCGGCCACGCTGCGCTGGCAGTGCCTGTCTTTACCCCTCGTGCCTCTGGTGATGTACACTAATATGATTTTGCAGACCACGCGCCACCCTCTGCAGGCGAACATAATGGCGATGTCCCGCAACGGTCTGTTCTTCATCCCGGTGATACTGATACTGCCCCGCATCCTCGGTCTTCGCGGCGTGGAAATGGCACAAACCGTAGCCGACGTGATGTCCGCCATCCTCGCCGTCATAGTCATCCTCCGCTTCTTCCGCAAACTCCCGAAATAAACCGCCCAAGCCCTTCGGCCGGAAAATCGCCCAAAATCCCGGCCGGGCAACTCCTCCGCGGGCGTGCGGCCGGAAAATCGCCCAAAATCCCGGCCATGTGACTCTTCTGCGAGCGTGCGGCCGGAAAATCGCCCAAAATCCCGGACGGGAAACTCCTCCGCGGGCGTGCGGCCGGGAAATCGCCCAAAATCCCGGCCGTGTG
>JAGCZI010000233.1 GCA_017960085.1 Bacteroidales bacterium | reverse complement strand
GTCCGCCTGGCGAAAGAACTGAAGGCCGCGTATGGCGACGGCTTTACCAAGACCAACCTTTACAACTTCACGGAGTTCTACAAGGCCTTCCCGGAGATTTTCCACGCAGCGAGTGGAAAATTCGACATACGGCTCAGCTGGACGCACTACCGTGTGCTCCTGCAGGTAAATGACCCGAAGGCCCGCGATTGGTACTTGCACGAAGCTGCGGCGCAGACCTGGAGCGTCAGAACCCTCCAGCAGGCCGAAGACAAGAAGACAGAGAAATGACAACCCCTGCCAAGCGGTCGTAAAACAAGTCCCGCATTTGTTTCAGGAAAACTCATTTAATCATATCTTTGCTTTATAAATCTAAGAAAGCACTTCATGAAGAAGAACTCTACTCTCAAAGCTCTCATCTACGCTCTCATTGCGGCGTGCGTGCTTGTGCTTGCAATGATGAGCTGAAAAAGGTGCGCTGGTTCGCATAATTGCCGGCGGCTGGCAGGCTAAACGCCTGTATTCTACAAATAATGCTATTAATGTGACGGAAAGTACAAATGTAATCCGTTGATATTTCGTAATTTTGCTCGATTTTTCGAAATTAACGCAAAATGAGAGGCCGCAAGTTGCTGACGTGGATAACCGCAGGGGTTGCAATCCTCTGGACTGCCCTCATCGTGTGGTGGCATCTGTACGACCCGTACCAGAAGCTGTCAACTCACGAACCCGGCGCAGACAACCGTCCTGAAGGCACTGCCCGCAAGGCTGACGACGTCGTCATCGGGGAGTTCTTTATGAAATATGACGAGCCTGTTCCTCAGGGTTTCACCGGCCAGTGGAACTCGTTCCGCGGAGCTGACCGCAGCAACATAGTAAACGCTACCACCCCCATCAATACGGAAACCGACTATCCCATCCTCTGGAGTGTTGAGACCGGCGAAGGTCACGCATCCCCGGTAGTATACAAGGGGCTGGTCTATGTCCTCGACTACGACGAGACCCTTTCGTCCGACGCTCTGCGCTGTATCTCCCTGGACACCGGCAAGGAAGTCTGGAAACGCTGGTACAGAGTCCGGATGAAACGCAACCACGGCTTCTCCAGGACCATCCCAGCCGTCGGCGACGGTTATGTCATCACAATTGGCCCGGAAGGACACGTAATGTGCTGCGACCCGCTGACAGGCGACCTGAAATGGACCAAGGATATGAAAGAACTTTTCGTTACCGAGGTTCCATTCTGGTACACGGGACAGTGCCCGCTGGTCGATGACGGAGTGCTGGTAGTCGCACCTGCAGGCGAAGAAACCCTTCTGGCAGGCATTGACTGCCGCAGCGGAGAGATCCTCTGGACCACGCCCAACACGGTTTCATTCACGATGAGCCACTCATCCGTGATGCCAATGACCCTCGAAGGCAAAAAGACATACGTATATGTCGGAGTCGGCGGAGTCGCCGGGATATCCGCAGAAGGAGCCGACAAGGGCAAGCTGCTCTGGGCAACCAGCAAATGGCAGCCGTCCGTAGTGGCACCCTCCCCTCTCCGCCTGTCCTCAAGGAGGATATTCCTCGTAGCAGGCTATGGAACCGGAGGTGCACTTCTCGAAGTCACCCGCGACGGCAATTCCTGGAAGGCTGACATACTGGAGCAGTACAAGGCCGACAAGGGGCTTTCAGCAGAGCAGCAGACTCCCATCCTCTATGACGGCACCATCATCACCATACTCCCCAAGGATGCCGGAGGCAACAGGGAGAAGATTGTGATGTACAACCCTGCCGACCTTCACACCCCGCTGTGGAGAAGCGGCAACGACGAGAAATTCGGCCTCGGGCCCTATATAGCCATCAACGGGAAACTCTTCGCATTCAACGAAAGAGGGACCCTGTATGTATACAGCATCGGCAGAAACAATATGGAACTCCTCCGCAAGCAGGAAATACTCCCGGACGGAGAAGATGCCTGGGGACCGATGGCCTACGCAGACGGCAGACTGCTGCTGAGGGATGCCCACAACATAGTCTGCCTGAAGATTGACTGATTTGACAAAGAGCACACAGATGGAAGATAACAACAGCAATAAGAAGAAACTCACCAGAAAAGACTTCCTGCGCATCAGCGGCAGCATCGTAGCCGGAGGAGCCATAGCAGGCGTATCGGGCAAGCTTATAAGCGATATGGTCCGCCGCCCCGATAAACTCTTCTTTGACGCCGAAGGCGAAACCTACGACATTTCCGACGGCGATGTCACCGTATCGCCCTACAGGAGGACCACCTCGCTCAGGACTCCTGCAGAGATCGAAGCCTTCGATATCTGTGGCGACAGGATGATAGCCGCCAGCGGCGGTGCTGTCACTTTCTACACCCTCGACGGCAAAGAACTGGATAGTTTCAAAACCGGAACGGAGGTGAGGGATATCTGCGTCGACAAAGAAGAGATCTACGTCCTCTACCCCGCCCGCATCGAGGTGTTCTCCCAGGCTGGAGAAATGCTCAGAGGCTGGGACGCGTGCTCCGACAACTCCGACTACTGCTCGCTGACAGTGACTCCCACCGGAGTCTTCGTAACGGACGTCTTCGCAAAGAACATCTGCAAATACACCCGCGACGGCGGCCTGGTCAAATTCATCGACAGTCCCAACGGATTCGTCATCCCGAGCTACTGCTTCGCAATCGCCAGCCACAACGGCACGATATACTGCTCGAACGCAGGCAGGCACATCATTGAAAGCTACACCGAAGACGGAAAGTACATCACCAGCTTCGGTCAGGCGGGAACGGCCACCGGTTCATTCTGCGGCTGCTGCAATCCCGTACACCTCTACATCTCTTCAGCAGGAGAGATTATCACCTCCGAGAAAGGAATCCCGAGGGTAAGCTGCTACTCGACAGACGGAAGATTCCGGAGCGTGCTCCTCAATCGCAGGGCCCTGGGCGGCGGCTACGACGCCTACGAGGCGAGACTGTCGTCAGACGGGCAGATACTGGCTGCAGGCAAGCACTCCCTTTCAGTATACAAGTACGACGCTTCACTCGCCGCAGAAAACGGCTCGCCCGCTTGTGAAATCTGCGGAATAACCAGCTGCCCGATAAGGCGGGGCATCACCGTATAAGCTTAAGCAGACATTCCTTATGAAAAAAGATAAAGACAACGAGAAGCTGGTGGACGGCAGTCCGATAAAAAGAAGAGACTTCTTCAGAAAGCTCGGGACTGTTATGGCCGGAGCTGGAGTCGCAGCCGTCGGAGCCGGTGGCGCAGCGAAAGTCAAGGGCAACAGGAAAGCCGACCTTTACTGGCAGATAGACCACGAAAAATGCATCCAGTGCGGGCGCTGCGAGACATCCTGCGTGATGCCGGTGTCAGCCGTACGCTGTATGCACGCCAACAAAGTCTGCGGATACTGCGACCTGTGCGGCGGTTATTACCGCACCAACGCCAAGGAACTCAACACAGCCGCCGAGAATATGCTCTGCCCTACCGGAGCCATCAGCCGCAAGTTCGTCGAGGAGCCCTACTTCGAATACACCATCGACGAAGCCCTGTGCAACGGCTGCGGCAAATGCGTGAAGGGCTGCTCATCGTTCGGCAACGGCTCACTCTACCTGCAGGTCCGCCAGGAACTGTGCCTCAACTGCAACGAGTGCAGCATCGCAAAAGTATGCCCTTCTGGCGCCATCAGCAGGGTATCTTATGAATCAGCATACAAATTCAAGGACCACGCATAGGATGAAGAAACTGCTCACATCAGCCGGATTGCTGCTTGGCGCCGGGCCGCTGGCCAGGGCGGTGAACCGCTTTCCCCGCCCCGACTTCGAGTCCGGATACCAATACCCCGAGTATTCCTATGCCGTCCCGAACGAGATGCTTTGGGACATAATAGACGTGAGCGTACTGCTCATCCTCCTCGGCATCGTCACTTGGGCCCTCTTCAAGAAAAGGACGAGAGGCCCCATCCTGGCCGTATCAGTGGTGTCAGTAGGATACTTCGGATTCTTCAGGGGCGGATGCGTATGCAGCATAGGCTCCATCCAGAACATTGCCCTGGCCTTCGTCGACCCTTCATACAGCCTTCCGATAGCAGTATTCCTGTTCTTCATCATACCTATAGTCTTTGCCTTCCTGTTCGGAAGGGTGTTCTGCGCTGGGGTATGCCCCTTCGGCGCCGTGCAGGACCTGGTAAACGTCAAGAACTTCCGCATCTCCAGGGCAGTCTCGGGAGCCCTCAGCGTCATTCCCTGGATATACCTTGCCTTCGCACTGCTGTACGCCCTAACCAGGACCCGCTTCCTGATCTGCCGGTTCGACCCCTTCATAGGCATCTTCCGTCTCGGAGGAGACATCGGCGTCATCAGCTTCGGCATAGTGCTGCTTCTGATGAGCATCTTCACCGGCAGGCCGTTCTGCCGTTTCCTCTGCCCTTACGGAGCCATCCTCAACGTGGTTTCCAGAGCCTCGATATTCAAAGTAAAGATAACGCCCAAACCCTGCATCAGCTGCGACCTCTGCCACGACTCCTGCCCCGTCGACGCCATCAAGGCGCCTTACGGCAACCGCACGGGAGAAACTCCCACAGAAGGCGTGAAGAGGATCGTCATTTATATGGCGGTACTGCCGGTGCTTATGCTTGCCGGCGCCCTCATACTCAGATGGTCATCCCCCGACCTTGCCAGAGCCAACAGCGAAGTCCGTCTCTACGAGATGGTAACAGAATATGAAGCCAGCTTCTCAGACGTGATGGAGCCCGAAGTAGAAGCATTCTACAGCCAGGGAAGGAATCTCGCTGAGCTGGAAGCCTCCAAAGACGAAGTGCTGAAGAGCTTCCGCCTCTACTCCACACTTGCCGGCATCCTCATCGGCCTCGTAGTGGGCCTGAAACTGCTGGAAATGTCCCTGAAGAGAGGCCGCAAGGAATATGAAATAGACTACGGACACTGCGTCGGCTGCGCCAAATGCTTCGACTACTGCCCTCAGAACAAGATTCTCGCAAAAAATGAATAAAAAGATATACAGGAACATAGCGGCGGTCACCGCGATTTTCGCCATCACGCTTTCCATAATGCTGGCGACCAACTATTTCCAGGTGCGGAAGGCCACACCCCTGCAGACCGAAGTCGCCGAGACCCTCAAGGAGCTCAACGATATGAACTCCAACAATCCCCAGCTGCAGGAGCAGATCAGGGAGCTGGACCTGCTGTCGAGAAGGGCCTACTTCGTGAGCGAGAGCCATCTCAAAACCGGAATCTATCTGCTGCTCGCGATGATAGGAGTCCTCGTGCTCAGCCTGAGGTTCTACTTCCACGATGTCAAGAACATCCCCGACAAGGACATCGACCCTGTAGACGACTGGCTTGTCAAGTCAAAATCCAGAAACTACGTACTCTGGGGCTCAGGTGTACTCGCGACAGCCGCCTTGCTGCTTGCCTTCCTGTCCTCTCCATACTATACTTCCCTCAAATCGAAGAAAGCCGCCGGGAGTGATGATTCCGCCCTGACAGCCGACAGCTATCCCGTCGAAGAAGAACTCACCACCGACGATGAATATGCAATGGCAGGGATAGTCAGGGATGAAACTGCCGGCGATGCAGCCGCTGAAACCCAGACCCCTGCAGAGGAGAGTGCTGCCACGGAAGCATCCGGCGCCGAAACCGCCCAGGCCGCGGAAGCTGCAGCAGAAGGGCCCGAGATTCCGAAAGTGACCCACAACGGCTTCAGGGGCAACAACTCCAACGGCCAGTCGTCAGCCCGCAACATACCGGCATCGTGGAACCTTGCAAGCGGGACCAACATCGCCTGGAAGGCTTCCATTCCCAAGCCAGGATACAACTCCCCCGCCATAAGCGGCAGGAATGTATTCCTCAGCGGAGCCGACGCCTCCGGCAGGGAGCTTTACTGCTACGACCTGTTCACCGGTGAGCTGAAGTGGACTCTTTCAGCCAGCGGCATCCCCGGCTCACCTTCAGCAATGCCGAAAGTCAATGAAGACACCGGCCTTGCAGCTTCGTCAGTAGCCACGAACGGGCAGCAGGTGTGCGCCATCTTCGCAACCGGCGACATAATCTGCGCCGATATGGACGGAAACAAGCTATGGGCGAAGAATGTGGGAGTGCCAGACAACCATTACGGCTACGCCTCTTCCCTGCTCATTTACGGCAGCGAAGTCATAATCCAGTATGACAACGATTCGAACGGCAAGCTGATGGCCCTGAACCTGAGCAACGGCAATGTACGCTGGTCCAAGGACCGCAGTGAAAAGGCCACCTGGAGTTCACCCACCATAGCTTATGTAGACCGCAAACCCCAGCTTGTGGTGATGGGCAACCCGGCGATAACCGCCTACAATCCTGATAACGGCGACATTATTTGGAAAGTAGACTGTATGAGCGGCGAAGTCGGAGCCAGCCCCTGCGCCAACAACGGCAGGATATTCGGCGCCAACGAATATGTAAACCTGGTCGCCATCAACGGTGTGGACGGAAGCGTGCTCTGGGAGAGCAACGATTATCTCCCCGAGGTTTCCTCACCCGTAGCCAGCAGGGACTGGGTATATGTAGCCACGAGCTACGGAGTACTCGCCTGCTACAACGCCGAGACCGGAGAACTCGTGGCCGAACAGGATCTCGGCTGCCAGTTTTATTCATCACCGATGATAGTCGACGGCAAACTTTTCATATTCTCCGTCGAAGGCACTCTGTATATGTTCAGCAATAACGGCCAGCTGACGCTTCTCGGCAGCATCAACACAGGTGAGAATACCTTCGCCACCCCTGCATTCACCGACGGAATGATGGTGGTACGCTCACAAAACGGCCTTTACTGTGTTTCATCAAATTCATAGCGATGACAATGTGCTCTGAAGATTGTTTGCAGAAAGCCAGGCAGAAGGAAGCCGCTATCCAGAGGGCCGACGCCATCATAGAGCGCATCGGCACCACCAGGGACAAGATCATACCCTTGCTCCAGGCTTTGCAGGAGGAGTTCAGTTACCTGCCTTCCGACGTGCTCGAAAGGGTCTATCTGCTGACAGACATCGACAGGGCGCAGATGATGAGCGTGGCTACGTTCTACTCCCAGTTCAGGCTCGTCCCCTATGGAAGACACGTCATAAAGGTCTGCAACGGAACAGCCTGCCACGTCAAGGGAGCCGACAACGTATATGACGCCTTCCGCAGGGAACTTTCGATAGAGGGCGACTCAGTCACAACTGCTGACGGCAGATATTCAGTAGAGAATGTAGGCTGCCTCGGATGCTGCGCACTTGCCCCGGCAGTACAGATAGACCAGAAGATATACGGCCACGTCCAGCCCGGAAGGGTGACTGAAGTGCTGGCCGAATTCGAGAAGGAGCAGCAGATGACCGAGCAGGCTGCGCAGCAGAGGCAGAACCGTCCGCCCCTCGGAGAAGTACGTCTGGGTATGGAGAACTGCTGCCAGGCCAGCGGAACTGCCGCAATCTATGAAGAAGTGGGCAGATGCTGCCGCGACCTTGACCTGAACGTGACAATCAAGCCGGTCAGCTGCATCGGAGCCTGCAACCAGGTGCCTATGATAGATGTGGCTATGCCGGACGGAGCGATCTACCGCTATCCCAACGTCAAGGTAGAAGACGTCCAGGAGATATTGCTTAACCACTTCAACACAGGCTCCGCTGTAAGGCGCCTGCGCAACCGCATATTCCGGAGCCTCGACCACCTGCACAACGACAGTGTATGGGGCAGCGACGTATGGAAGGAGCCTGCGGAAAGGACTCGCACCATCAACAACTTTTTGACCTCCCAGGAAAGGGTGTCCACCGAAGGATACGGCAATATGGCTCCCCTGAACATCGAAGAATACATATCCTGCGGAGGACTCGAGGCCCTCAGGCGTGCGCTCACCGGGATGACTCCCGGGCAGGTAATCAGCGAGATACTCGACAGCGGCCTTCGCGGGCGCGGAGGCGGAGGCTTCCCTTCCGGCCGCAAGTGGAGTATGGTGGCTGCCCAGGAAAACCCGGTCAAATACATCATCTGCAACGGTGACGAAGGCGACCCCGGAGCATTTATGGACCGCATCCTCCTGGAGTCCTATCCAATGAGGGTCATAGAAGGTATGATCATAGCCGCCTATGCGGTGGGAGCTTCTGAAGGCATCTTCTATATAAGGGCGGAATACCCCCAGGCAGTCATCAGGACCAGGAAAGCCCTGCAGATGTACCGCGATATGGGCTTCCTCGGCAAAGGCATAATGGGTTCAGACTTCGATTTCGACATAAGGGTATTCGAGGGCGCAGGAGCCTTCGTATGCGGAGAGGAGACAGCCCTCATCAATTCCATCCAGGGACAGAGGGGATTTCCCAGCCACAGGCCGCCCTACCCTGCCGTCAGTGGTCTGCACGGCTGTCCTACACTGATCAACAATGTAGAGACCCTCAGCCAGGTTCCCTACATAATACGCAATACTGCTTCACGCTATGCCGCCATCGGTACGGACAGTTCCAAGGGTACCAAGGTCTTCGCACTCGTGGGCAAAGTCAACCACGGAGGCCTGATCGAAGTTCCGATGGGAACGACCCTCAACCAGATCATAGAAGACATAGGAGGCGGAGTGGAAGGCGGTGCGGCCCTCAAAGCCGTCCAGACCGGAGGGCCGTCAGGCGGCTGCATACCCGCATCCCTCTGCGACACTCCCGTCGACTACGAAGCCCTGAAAGGCCTCGGGGCGATTATGGGATCCGGCGGACTTGTAGTCTTGGGAGAAGACAGCTGTATGGTGGACGTAGCCCGCTACTTCACCACTTTCACATCCGGTGAATCCTGTGGCAAATGTACGTTCTGCCGCGTGGGAATCCGCAGGATGCTTGACATTCTGGACCGTATCTGCACCGGCAAGGGAAAAAAGAAAGACCTCGAAGATCTGGAGTACCTGGCCGAGAGCATCAGCAAGTCCGCTCTCTGCGGTCTGGGAAAGACAGCTCCCAATCCGGTGCTTTCGACCCTCAAGTATTTCCGCGACGAGTATCTGGAGCATTTCCAGGGAATCTGCCGCACCGGGACCTGCAAGGATATGGTGGTCTATCAGGTGAGCCAGGACTGCGTCGGCTGCACCAAATGCGCCAAGGCCTGCCCTGCCGACGCCATCCGCTATACCCCTTATGAGCGGCATTCCATAGATACGGAAAAATGCACCAAGTGCGGCCTCTGCATTGACGAATGCAGCTACGACGCAATCAAGAAAGTACCCATCAAGACAGCCCTGCAACAATGAACATATATATAGACGGAATACAGACCAAGGTCGCTCCTGACGAGACCATACTCGAAGCCTGCCGGAAAGCCGGGGCCGACATCCCCTCTATGTGCTATGCCGCCGGAGCGGAGCACAGGCCGTCCTGTATGGTATGTATGGTACGAAATGAGGACAGCGGCCAGATGCTCCCCTCTTGCTCCACCTATCCCACCGAGGGTATGAAGATAGACACAAGCAGCGAAGAAGTGCAGCAGACCCGCAAGCTTGCGGTGGAACTGTTGCTGAGCGATCACAGAGCCGACTGCGAAGCTCCCTGCACCATCGCCTGCCCGTCGGGTCTCGACATTGGCGAAATGCTCTGTCAGTACGACAAAGGCGACTTCGCCAAGGCGAAAAGCATCCTTGCATCCGCTTTCTCCCTGACGGAGATTCCCTGCGACAGCTGCAAGGGGCCCTGTGAGAAAGTATGCCGCAGAGGCACTGTAGATGCCCACGTGCAGATAAAGGCGATTGTGAAGGAGATAGCAGCGATGGAAGATATCCCGGCTGAAGCAAAGCCTGAACTGGCTTCCAAGTACAGCAAGGAGCTTTTCTCTTCCAGACTCGGCATATTCTCCCCTGCTGAAAAAGCCAGACTGAAAGAAAGCGTGCATTCTAAATCCACCTGCCTCCACTGCGCCTGTCTGGCGAAGGATGACTGCAGGCTGAGGGACATAGCCACTTCCCTCAAGATCAAGACTCCGCGCTTCGGCGTCAGCTCGCTGCAGCCGTTCAAGGCCGCGAAACACATAACGGCGCAGCTTGTCTACGAGCCCTCGAAATGCATCCGCTGCGGGCTTTGCGTCTACAATACGAATGACGGATTCACATTCAGCGGCCGGGGATTCGGAATGCAGGTGATCATTCCGGAAGAGAGTTACACCAATGTTACTGAAGATATAGCCGCTCTCTGCCCTACCGGGGCTCTGAGTCTCGAACATTGACCTGAGGCATCCATACGATGAGAGTTTTCAAGACATACCTGACAGTTACAGCAGCCATCCTCCTGGCAGCAGCTATTCTTTTGCCTTCCTGCAAGGGTGAGGGAAGCTCAGCCTCAGGATCAGCTTCAGCAGACTGGACGGAATTCCGTGGAGACGGCTCGCTTGCTGGTTCAACCCGCAGGGCACTACCTGCCGACCCCAAACTGCTATGGTCCACTACCACCGGCCAGCGTACCGTGGCTTCGCCCCTTGTAAAGGACGGCATCATCTACACAGTCGGCCGGAGAGGCCTGTTCAGAGCCGTGGACAGCGCCGGAGAGGAAGTCTTCTCAAAAAACTTCGCCACATTCATCGAAGCCACTCCCCTCATAGCAGACAGCACGATATTCATCGGCACGATCGACGGCTGTATGCTGGCAATAGGGCTGACAAGCCGCGACACGCTGTGGGAGTTCTGGACCGAAGGGCAGATCTCCGCCCCGCCGATGGTCACCACATACGGAGATGACGACGCCATAGTATTCGGCAGCTACGACAATTATATGTATACTGTCCGCCAGAGCGACGGCAAGCTGCTTTCGAAGTTTGAATCCGGTTATTATCTCAACGGGGCTGCGGCAGTGCTCGACGGCTATGTCTGCTATGGAGGATGCGACCAGTGGCTCAGGGTCATAGACACCCGGAAAGGAGTCCAGACCGACTCTCTTATGCTGGATATGTATCTTCCCGCTTCACCGGTGTTTATGGACAATGACGCCTACATAGGCGACTACGGCGGGAACATCTACCATCTGACCTTCGACGGCGGCCATATAACCTCCAATGAAAAGATCCACCGGGCACGCAGCGCCGACGACGCTTCATTCGTAGGTATGCCTGCCGTAGGCCGCGACAATGTCTACTTCTTCTCTACAGGAAGGTCACTGACCTGTGTTTCCAGGAAAGACGCTTCCGTCAGGTGGGAGACTATGCTGAAGGGGCCTACAGGAGAAAGTTCGCCGCTGGAGTGCCGCAACGGCATCCTTGTCTGCACCAAGAGCGGCATAGTGTCCATCCTCGACAAGGCCACCGGCGAAGTCCGCTGGGAATACGACACCGGCGAAGACATCCTCACCTGCCCTGCAGTGTGTGACGGAAGATTCTACATATTGACGGCAAAGGGCACTCTCCTCTGCTTCGGAAAATAAAACTGTTGTTTATGGATATACTGGTACTTGACAAGATATGCAAAAGTTACGGTGACGGGGAAGGCAGCAGCCGCACAGTCCTCAAGGATGTGAGCCTTACCCTCTCCGAAGGAGAGTTCCTCGCTGTGACAGGACCTTCCGGGGCCGGAAAGACCACTCTTCTAAAAATAATGGGAAGCCTCCTGGAACCCGATTCCGGCAGATGCTTAATAGACGGAGAGAATATCTACGCTTGCAAAGACCTTCCCGGCCTGAGAAACCGCAAGATAGGATTCGTATTCCAGGACCACAGGCTCCTGCCACAGCTGTCAGTAATCCAGAATGTGCTCCTACCCGCACTTGCCGGCAATAATTCAGTCCCCGCGGAAACAGTCGGCTATGCCCGCCGCCTTCTGGAATATGCTGGCATCTCAGACCTCGAAGAGAGGTATCCCGAAAGCATTTCAGGCGGAGAGGCATCCCGTGCCGCACTCTGCCGGGCGCTGGTGATGAAGCCGCAGCTCATCCTCGCAGACGAACCTACAGGCCAGCTTGACCACGACAATGCGATTAACATTGCTCAGCTGCTCAAGACTGTGAGCCGCGACTTCAATACTGCAGTCGTGATGGTGACCCATTCCGGGGAAGTGGCCGCCATCGCAGACAGGCAGATATCGCTGTATAAACTGAACCAAGACACGATTAAGGATTGAATCTGGGAAAAATCATATCATCCTGCCGCAGACGCTACCGGAGTTTCTACCTGATGGTGGCTGTCGCTACAGCTATATGCGTCGCAGTCATCACCGGGTCCCTGATAGTCGGAGATTCCGTGAGGAAGTCTCTCCAGCTGAGGGCCGCCGACCGCCTTTACGGCACTGAGTCCGTGATAATCTGCGCCGACGGCTTTATGGGGACGGAGGCCTTGCAGGAATTGTCACTCGGCCCTGAGTCCAGGGCAGTGCTGCTGTCCGACGGTTTCGTGTCGTATTACGGCAAGTTCTACCCGGTGACTGTATGGGGTATGGATGTCCTTCCTGACGGCACTCCCATTCCTGAGGGCAGCATAGCCGTGAATGAGGAATTTGCGAGGAAAGTCGGGGACTTTACAGGGCAGGACCTGGTCCTGAGGCTTCCGGACGACGGACTTGTCCCCTCTTCGTCGCTCTTTGTCACAGGCAGGTATTCGACCTCGATGAGGCTGTCCTTCCTGACTGCCGTGGATGCTGCTCACGGCGGCAACCTGAGCCTGAAGAACGGGCAGGTGATTCCGTACAACGTCTTTGTTTCAAGGCGTGAGCTATGCAGTGTGCTGTCGCTCGGCGACAAGCTGAATGTCATCCTGAGTCCTGAAGACATCCCTCAGGAACGCCTGTCTTCCCTCTCTGCAAAAAGTATGGGGATCAGCTATGACTCAGGCCGTATCACTTCCGACGGAGTCTTCCTGAAAGCCCCCCTGGTCGACAAACTGACCGGTGAGTGCGACAATCCCAACCGTCTTTTCTCTTATCTTGTGAACTCGATTGGCAAAGACGGCAGGTCTGTGCCCTACTCTTTTGCCACCGCGCTGGACTTCTGGGACGGGCGGCAGGTCGAGGGGGCGATACTGTCAGACTGGGCTGCAGCAAGGCTTGGCGCAAGGCCGGGCGACTCGGTCAGCGTATCCTATTTCGTGTCCGACGAGCTGAAGAATCTCACTGAAAAAACCATATCCCTGCCTGTCAGCAGGATAGTCCGCACGGCGGACCTGGTCCGGGACGACCATCTTAGCGCCGATTTCCCCGGTTTGTCAGACTCTGAAAGCTGCTCTGACTGGGACAGCGACCTGCCCATAGATATGAGCCGAATCAGCGATGATGACGAAAACTACTGGAGCGACTACAGATCCACTCCCAAGATACTCCTTCCCTACAGCCTTATGCGTCCGGAATGGGCTGACGACTGGGGAGACGCCACACAGGTACGCACCACTTCCCCCGCCTCCGTCCTCTCGGCCGTCGGTGCTGACGACTTCCCTGTCTCTGTATTCCGGCCACGCGAAGACGCCCTTTCCAACGCCGCAGGCGGAGTGGACTTCGGAGGACTTTTCCTGGCCCTGGGATTCCTGATAATCTTTGCCGCCCTGCTGCTTATGTACAGTCCTCTCGGAGAGATGTACGCTGCCAGGGCCGGCGAATTCTCCCTGCTGAGGGCCGTGGGATACTCCGACCGCACCATCTCCCGCATACTCGCCCGCGAGGTCCTGCCTGTAGCGGCAGCCGGCACGGCAGCGGGAATCCTCCTGGCCCTGCTGTATGCGGGCTGCATCATCTTCCTGCTCGGCAACATCTGGAGCGGGGCAACTCATACGGACGGCTTCTCCCTCCATCCCGGGGGCTTCGCCATTGCCGCCGGAATCCTCTCGGGACTTCTGCTGGCTGCGGCCGTCGTTTTCCTGGCCATAAGGAACGCCCTGTTCCGCAAGCCGTCGGCGAAGGGGGCTGGAAAAGAAAAGACAGGCCTCCTACTGGCAATAATATGCTCTGTCCTTCTAGTCATCTGCGCCGCAGCCGGCTTCGCGATGAAATCAGCTTCAGTCGTGCTGTTCATCGTAACAGGCTGCCTGTGCATCGCTGCCGGACTGTTGTGGACCAGGGCCATCCTCAGAAAGAAAGCTCCCGCCGCCGTAACGCAAGATGCTTTCTCAAGACAGTCCCTGAGCTATTCCCTGCCCGAAGTGATGACCGGAATGGTGACTCTGGCTCTCGGTGTGTTTATAACATTCGCCGTCGGGCTGAACAGGAAAGACTTCTCCGACAAAAGGGCCTTCGATGGCGCAACCGGCGGCTTCGACTTCTGGTGCGACCTCACAGTCCCTCTGCAGCACGATATTTCCACTCCCCAGGGCAGGCTGTCACTGAATCTGCAGGGCCTCGGAGAAGAGGCTGCTGTGATGCAGCTTTCGGGAGTCGGCGGGGATGACGCCAGCTGCCTTAACCTTAACAAGGTAACCACCCCTGCCATCCTGGGCTTCAGGCCGGAAGAGTTCCTTGCTTCCGGATTCCGCATCAAGGACGACATATTCAACCTGAAGGATGAGAGCGCTGTGCTCGAGAGGATTAGCCGGGATGACGCCATATATTGCCTGGCTGACGAAACCGTGCTGATGTGGAGCCTTATGATGGCTGTCGGAGACACACTGCACTACAGCGGACCGGCCGGGGAGAAACTGGATGTCATAGTGGCCGGGACCCTTCCCAACACAGTATTCCAGGGCAATGTCCTC
>JAGCZI010000232.1 GCA_017960085.1 Bacteroidales bacterium | reverse complement strand
CATCGAGATATACAGCCTGCTGAGCGGGTGGAAACCCGATATCTCTGCGATGGGTAAATATTATATGACTATGGGCCGGGCCGCCGTAGAAGGCAACTTCTTCGAGTGTGCGGGTGCCAGCCTCAAGTACGGTTTCCTGACGTCCCTGCTGTGGTTCATCGGCAAGGGCCGTATGACCCAGACCCTCGGACTGTTCTTCCTCGGCATCCTGTTCGGCCGCCTGAGGCTGTTCTACAATGAGGGTAACAACCGCAAGGTGTGGCGTGTCGTGCTGGCAGTGTCGGTGGCAGCTGTCATTGCAGGCTCGATTCTGGGACACTGGGCCCGCGGCTCCGTCAGTTTCGGCAAGACCGACGCCCTGTTCCATCCGCTTTACAATCTGGCCATCCTGATGCTGATCGTGTCGGGTGTCGTGCTGCTCTGGTACCGCTTCGACGGCTTCCGCAAGAGCTTGTCACACATTTGTTTCTTCGGCCGTATGTCGCTGACAAACTACTTGTTGTCGTCAGTTCTCGGCTGCTTCATATTCTACGGCTGGGGCCTTGCGCTGAACGATGTCCTCGGAACGACCTGGTCTTTCCTTGTAGGCATCGGCATCGTAGTCATCCAGATATTGCTGCTCCGTCTGTGGGCCCGCAAGCATAAACGCGGTCCTCTTGAAACCATCTGGCGCAAGCTTACGTGGATAGGCAGCGATGAAGCTTCCAAATAATTGTCTCGAACCTGTTCTAACTATGAAAAAACTGAATATTCCGCTGATGGCGACCCTTCTCGGCCTGTCCATCATAGTCTGTCCGATTCTGTATTTCACAGTCGGTCCAGTGCTGGACGCTTCTCAGATGGAAGCGCTCAAGGTACTTCTGATCATCGCTGGCAGCAGCGCTGCTTTCTGTTTCATCGTGGGTGAGGCCACCGGCAACAACAGCCAGATGGACAAGCTCTGGAGTTTGCTGCCCATCGCTTACACCTGGGTTATCGCTGCCAAGGGCGGTATGAGTCCGAGGCTGGTGGTGATGGCCGTCCTCGCTACACTATGGGGCATCCGCCTTACAGTCAATTTCGCCCGCAAAGGCGCTTACAAACTCAAGTTCTGGGAAGGGGAGGAGGACTACCGCTGGGAGGTGGTGCGTACCGGCCCTGCATTCAAGAACAAGCGCTGGGCCTGGGCTCTGTTCGACCTTGGATTCATTTCCATATACCAGAATGCGCTGGTGCTTATGACTACTTTCCCCGCCCTGGTTGCAATGCGGTCCGACGCTCCTTTCGGATGGGTGGACTGTGTGGCTGCCGTGCTGATGCTCTGCTTCATCATCTGGGAGACCGTCGCTGATGAGCAGCAGTGGGCCTTCCAGACCCGCAAGTACGCTATGCTGGGCGAAGGCCGCAAACTCGCAGACCTGCCAGCCCCTTACAACAAGGGCTTCAATACCAACGGCTTGTGGAGTCGCAGCCGTCATCCCAACTACTTTGCTGAGCAAAGCATCTGGATCAGCTTCTACATTTTCTCCATAGGAGCCGGCATCGGCATCTTGAACTGGAGCATCATCGGAGCGCTGCTGCTTGTCGTTCTTTTCCAGGGCAGCTCATCGCTGGCTGAAGAGATCAGCAGCGGCAAGTATCCCGAATATGAGCGCTACTGCCAGAGCGTGAATCGTTTCATCCCCGGAAAAAAATACTCTTCATAATGGACAATAAGGGCATTACAAAAAAACAGTTCCGTGCACAGATGGTGATGTACTGTATCTATCTGTTGATGGCAGCTGTATGGACTTATATGGGCATTTCTGACGGCAGCCTGTTTATGGCCATCCTGGGCGGGCTGTATTTCGTCTTTGTCGTTGTTGCTTTGGTTTTGTTGGTCAGGCAGCGAAAGCTCCACACCGTCGAGAATCCTGAAGCCGACAAGCAGATGGTGAAAGGTATGAAGGGCAGCGCCATAATGTTAGGCATCCTCGCCCTCGGCTTCCTGCTTGCCTTCGGCCTCGCCGCTATTTTCAAGCATTAGACCCGGGGGGCTGCTCAGGCTTGACCGGAGAGGAAGGCCTGGCGTTCGCTTTCGGGGAATTTTTCGATGGCGTAGCGGAGCATCGTTCGCGGCATCGTAGCATAGCGTGGGCTGGAGCTGTTGGGCTCCGGTTCCAGCAGGTATGCTGTCAGTGCGGGCTTGTCCTTCTTGCCGGCCTCACGCAGGAGCCATCCTACGGCTTTGTGGATAAGGTCGTGGCTGTGATGAAGCAGGATGTCTGCGATGGCGAAAGTGTCCGTCAGCTGGCCGTGCCGCACGAAGGTCATAGTGCTCACCATTCCGATGCGCTGCTCCCATAGGGTTTTTCCGTGCCGTGCCAGGTCGTAGAGCAGGGTGCGGTCCTTGTCCAGCAGCCACTCGCCCAGCAGCGGGTAGCAGCTCAGATCCACCAGGTCCCAGTTGTTGATGCGGTCCGTATGTGCGAGGTAGAAGCGTACGCAGTCTTCCTTAGTCATCGCTGTAGTCGCTTTGGCGGGGGTGGACTTGCGTTCAGTGCTGCCGTCCGGCCGTGCGTGGCGGAAGATCTCCACCAGAGTCAGCAGTGCCGCGAGCCGCACTTCGTGGTACTCGCTTGCGATGCATTCCTCCAGTTGCGCCTGGCCCACTGTGCGCCAGCAGTTTTTTACCACCTCCCTTGTTACAGGAACCTTGATTCCCAGGAATTTGTCTCCTTCGCCATACTGGCCCGGCCCGGTCTTGAAAAAGCGTGACAAGCCCGCGACTTGAGAGGGGTCGGCCCGGGAAATCATCTGGGAAAGCAAAACGTTATCCACTTTTGAAGATCAATTTTCTGAGCCCTCTGCGGCAGCCTTGGCCTCTTCGGTCTTCTCGTTCGCTGCGGCAGTCTCTTCGTCTTTCTTCTTTCCGAACAAGGAAGCCAGCCAGCCGGCCAGGGCACCCACTCCGTCAGCGACGAAGCGCGGGTTGGCGTAGAACTGCTTGGCGGAGTTGAAACTGCGGTTCATCTTCAGTTCCTGACGGCTGATTGCCAATTCGTTGCGGAGAATGGCCTTCTCAAGGTCGTTCTGGTTGCGGACCTTCTCTGTCCCTGAGGGGAAGAAGGTCTTGGAGAAGGTGGAGATGAATGCGCTCTTGAACAGCACTTTGCGCATCAGCAGGACGATTGCCAGCAGCACCAGCAGCGCACCGGAGACGATGAAGGCCCCGATGGCGTAGCTGCCCATTTTTTCTCCCAGCCACATCACGAAGGCGAAGGACAGGGTCAGAACCAGCACGCTGATGAGGATTAGCACGACGGCAAGCCATACGACAGAGCCTGTGCCGGACGACAGCGCCTTCACCGTACGGAGTTTCACATTGTCGAGCTGGGCTCCTGCATAGCCCTTGGCGTCGCTGGCCAGATTTTCGACCGGACGGGAGAAGTTAGTCTCACTCATCGGCCGGGGCCTCCGCTTCCCCTGCGGGTTCTGTGGCAGCAGCGCCGGCTGTTCCTGCAGCAGCCGCAGCCTCTTTGAAACGCTCGAATTCGCCGCTGTGCTTGTCAATGAAATCTTCCACCTTGCTGCGGAATTTCTTGCGGTTCTCTTCGCCGTTCTCCGGTGCTATCATCATACCCAGCACTACGCCGGCGGCAAGGCCGGTGACGAGGGCAAAGAATGTATTGGCTTTCATATAACTTAAATGTTATGGGTTGTTTTTATTGTATTTTAATCCAGGATATCAGGACTGCCAACAGGCTGACCAGCAGTATAATGGCAAGGAACATCAAGCCGTAGAACAGGCCGGTCTTGAGCACTGTGCCGATGCTTTTGCGCCATCGCAGGCCGAGCCACTGATGGTAATCGACCGTCAGCAGCACTGCCATTAGTCCGAGGCTTATGGACGTGCTTTCGCCGAAACTGAGGAGCACTGCGAAGATCATAAAGAAACTGAACTGGCAGAGCACGAAGGCCGATGCTGCAGCTGTGGCGGACATACTGACTTTGTACTTGCGCAGGACGATGCTCATTGCGAGCCAGAGGAGCAGGAACTTGCCCAGGAACAGGGGGATGCCCTGGCTCCTGATCTTTCCTTCAAGGGCTGCCAATGCCACTTCGCCCCGCGTGTCGACTTTTTCCGGGAATCGGTCGAGGTTTATAAAAAAGTATCCCTTCTGGATTATTGTGGCGGTGTTTAACAGAAAAAGTTCGGCTTTGTTATCCGCGAATTCACTTATTTGCTCAAAATCTACATCGAAACCCGACGTATCTTTCTTTTGCTGGAGAGGCTGGAGCACGGCGGCTATCAAGGCGAAGAAGGCGTAGAAGACGATCAGGGCCGTGAAGGGAGCCAGATATTTGTCGTGCTTGCCGCTGACGTAGTCGCGGATCATATAGCCGGGGCGCAGCAGCAAGTGGGTGAAAGTGCGCTTTGCGTCGTCATTCAGGAAGGGGATAGAGTCGAAGGCACCCTTGTAGAAGGTGTCCGAGCTCTTCTGGAGGGACTTGCTGGGCTTGCGTGGCCTCTTCCAGGGGTTGTAGCCCAGATTCCTCCAGATGGCGGCGTAGCGGCGCCTCACTTCAAGGGAGTGTTTCTTTTTCCTCGTTACTTTTTCCATCGCTTTAACATCGGGAAGTATCCTCTCATCATCTGTACGTACTGTTCTTTCGTCATCGGCTGGGGCAGGCCCTTGTTCACTTCATCGATGAATTCGGAGCAGAACTCAATCATCTGGTCCATCGTGAAGTCCTGGGTGAACTTGCCGTCCTTGAAGCAGTACCTGCAATAATCGAAGTTTGTGCTGCCGTCGGCATTGGTGCCGCAGTCTTCCTTTGAAGTCAGCGGCATTCCGCAGCTCTGGCAGAACTGGGGAAGCTGGCCGGGCAGCAGGTCTTTCTCTTTGGCAGGGAACGATGCTTCGTAAGCCGCAAAGGCCTCAGGCTGCGCATCGGCGACGAAGTAGCCCTTCGGGGGGCAGTAGGTGGCTTCGGCTATGCCGTTGTCCCTGAGCCAGCCGGGGATAAGCTCCTGCGCCAGGAAAAAAGGAACCGGGGCATCTTTGGGTTCGGAGTGGTAATGTATATTGAGCTTGCTCGCCAGGTCGAAGCCGGAATGCTTGTAAAAGTCGATTTTGCCCTCCATACAGAGGAAGCCTATGCCCAGCTCGCGGGCTTTGCCGAGGGCGTGCTGCAGAAGGCGCAGCCCCTTGCCGTTGCGTTGGTACTCCGGAAGGATGCTGATGGGGCCGAAGGTCCAGGAAGGCTTGCGGCTGCCGTCGTTCAGCACGAGCTCTGCCTTCGAGAACATCACGTGACCCACGATGCGGCCATCCTCCTCCATCACGAAGTCCAGCTCCGGGATGAAATCAGGGTTGCTGCGATATTGGTTCAGCACGAAATGCTCGGTGCATCCGGGACGGTAGACGTTCCAGAAAGCCTCGCGGGTCAGAATCTCCACCTCGCGGTAATCTTCAGGTCTCTCGAGTCTGATATTCATAGTATTTAGTTTTGTTGCGCTAAGTTACGGGTTTTTTCCTAACTTTGGTAAGATACTTGTTAAGCCGACAGATATGACCAGATTCTTCAAACCACTTATACTTGCGCTTCTGCTTCTCGCATCCATTCCCGGCTATGCGCAGACAATCACCAATTCCAGCTACCAGACCATCGCCAACATCAAGTCCGACGGTACTATCCAGGACAAGTCCTACAGGACTGTCGGCCACATCAAGAGCGACGGCACGGTCCAGGATGCGTCTTATCGCACCATCGGTTACATCAAGAGTGACGGCGCTGTCCAGGACGCTTCATACCGCACTGTCGGCTATATCAAGAGTGACGGCACGGTCCAGGACGGCTCATATCGCACCATCGGTCACGTCAAGAGCGACGGCACCGTTCAGGACGCCTCGTATCGTACCATCGGCCACGCCAAGAACATCCCCACCAAGTGGGCCGCCTTCTATTTCTTCTTCCGCGTGAACTGACCCTCCCACACATCCCGCCACCCATCTGCCATCCATCCACGCAGTTCCCACTTCCGCCGGACGGATGCCGGTTTTTGCCCGCGCGTCCACCCGGAGGGGTGTTCCGGTGGACGGACGCTGGTTTCCTGCCCTTGCGTCCACCCAGAGGGGTGTTCCGGTGGACGGTCGCTGGTTTCCTGCCCTTGCGTCCACTCTGAGGGGTGTTCCGGTGGACGGTCGCTGGTTTTTCGCCTGCGCGTCCACCCAGAGGGGTGTT
>JAGCZI010000034.1 GCA_017960085.1 Bacteroidales bacterium | reverse complement strand
TCGAACATAATTTTCACTATGTCGAAGCCGAGGACTTCGCCGGCCTTGTCAAAAACCGCTCTTGCTGCTGCAGAATTCTCGTAGAGGTCTTTGCCCATTCCGGGAAACTGGGACCCCTGGCCGGGGAAAACGTATGCTTTCATCTGGAATCGTTTTAGAATGAAACGGTCAAAGTTAACAATAATTGTTGTACTTTTGCGGTGCAGCTACGCGCCCGTAGTTTAATGGATAGAATTGAGGATTCCGGTTCCTTAGGTTGGGGTTCGATTCCCCACGGGCGTACTAATAACTCCCTTTCATTACCTCCCTGTAGAGTTTCCGGAAGAAGCGTTTGTCGCTTCGCTGTATCAGGCGTTCTGCCTTGCGCAGGATACGCTGTTCACGCGCCGTGGGAGCGGACTGCGCCGCTGCAGGCTCTGAGACAGCGGGGGTGACGGCCTGCTGGTCAGAGGCCTTGCTCGGCTGGGGTGCAGGCACTTCAGCGGCAGGAGCTTCTTCGGCTGCCTCCTGGTTCTGCCTGCGTCTTCTGCCGGCGGGCAGGCGGTCAGGAGCAGCTTCGGCAGACGGCTCGATGACTGGCCGGTCTGTGCCGGTCGAATCGGCGACGGCCTGTGTAGCGTCAGGCACGACGACAAGGCTGTCCTGCACCAGGAACAAAGAGTCCTGACGGACCCTCAGGGCGCTGTCACGGGCTGCGGCTTCTATTGAGTCACGCTGCATACGGGCCTGTATCCTGGCTTCTTCGCGGGCAATTATATCGTCGTAGACCTTACTCATATACTTGTTGAAATAGCGGTCCGCAATGCGGAATGCAGGCATATGGACATCATCGTATACCTCCCTTTCAGAAGGCTTGAGGCTCCGGCTCGTGACGTCGTACCGGCTGAACGGCCGCTCGTCTCCGCGCCACTGGAACCCTTTGATACGCTGCTTGTCGATCTCGAGATTATATACCGGATAAGCGTCGCTCTGGGTCTGCTCGTAATATTTGATACGCTGGGCAGCACCGTTCTTGAGCGCCATCGTCATAAACTGCGACTCCTTGATGTTTATGGTGGTTATCTCCTCCTTCTCCTTGAGGTAGAACATAGCATTCACCCCGCCCAGGGCATCATAGCGGTAGAGGTCGTCGTCACGGAAGTAGCCGACCATCTCGGTACTCTTTATCTGGTCGAAATGGACGGAGTCTTCCTGCATCACCAGCATTGCATTCTGCTGCATACTGCCCCTGTTCAGGGTTTCGTCCTTCATAAGAAGAATCATTATGTCCGAAGTGAGCTGGTTGTTGATCTTGTACCACATCACAGGAGTGCCGTGAAGCCTGGCCAGCGAATCTACGTCGCTGTACGCGAGGGAATCGCAGAGCAGCTGTATGTCGGAACGGAATATCCTGACGTTCGGCCAGCCGTGCAGGTATTTTATCTTCGTCGTATCCCTGGCCGGCCTTCCGGAAGAGAGTCCACCCTCCGCACCGACGGAATCTATGGCAGACAGCGTTCCTTGAGTGCCGACAGTATCTGCGGCTGCCATAGCATCCGCTTCCTCAGGAATTCCATCCTGCTGCTCCTCATCGCTTTCTTCAGTCTTCGCCCCCTCCATCTCCTTCACTTCTCCGAATTTCTCGAATATCATCTGCCTGGCTTCGTTCGCATCGAGTCCTGCAACTTTGTACAAGGAGTCGGAAGCTGCGATACCCAGGGCGGCCAGGCTGTCTATGGTAGAGGAGGCGGCAAACTTCTCCCGCCTCTGTTTCGCTATGTTCTCGGGCCTCTTGGCTTCCGCTTCGGCCTTTGCCTTGGCCCTCTCCTCTTCTGCCTTCATTTCAGCTTCTGCGATGGCATCGAAGAGGATGTCCTCCCTCTCCTTCAGGCGGGTTTCCTTGTCGGCCTCAGGTATGTCGCAGTTCCTCACGGTGTAGATACGGAGAGTATCGGCGGCCACGAACAAAGAGTCCTTGACGTGTTCCTCATTCTCACCGAAATAGAACACAGCCGGATCCTGAGTGAACTCCATATGCTGGTTGTTCAGGGAGTCCGTCTCCACTATAGCCTTATGGGCCACGAAGGCCGATTCGTTCAGCGTGTCCAGCACTATGACGTTGTGATATGCTTCATACCTCGGAATCCTGCGGTAATAGTACACTTCGTCCGCCCACATCTCATAGTCCGGGTCGTTGATATATACGTCATTGCTGAAATGTATCACCTCATTGTCGGTGTCATACCATCCGGCAAGGGCCTTCATAAAGCCGTTGTCCCTCCATACATAGGTCTTGTCGCGGAAGAAGGCTTTCTTCTCGGACGACAGGTAGTCCAGTTTCTCAGTGGTCAGGAAGATGGAATCCGTGAACATCTGGACGTTTTCCTGGAAAGAGAAGGTCTTGAGGGAGGAAGTATAGATGCCGGTGAGGCCTTCTATCACATTGCCGTCTTTGTCCTTCATAGCTCCGCCGTTGCGGAAGATGGCCAGGCTGTCCTTGGTGTTGTAGTCGAGGTTGTTGGTGCGCAGCGTGTCTCCCTCGTTGTCGAAGACTTCCACCAGCGGCCCGCGGAACTGGGCCAGGTCCTGGTCTATGAGATAGGTCAGGCTGTCGCTGCGAAGCACGGTATTGTCCTGGACCAGCCGGACTTTGCCGTAGGCCTTTATGACCTCACGGTCGATGTTCCAGGCCGCGGAGTCGCAGAACAGATACGCGCCGTTGTGGTAAAATGCCGCCGGACCCTTGATCAGACGGAAGTTGCTGAAACCCATTTTGACGAGCTTGGCCCACTCCGCATTGAGCAGCGATATGACGCTGTCGGCCTTGGGAGGCTGGTTGCGGCTCTGGGTCTGAGTACGGCTCTGGGCCTGGGCAGGGCAAATGCAGACCAGCAATAATATTGCAGTTGTGATGATTGCCTTGCGCAGCATATTTTATTTGATCCAGCCTTGTCTAGTGAAATTGCAGCCGGAGAATACCGGGTCTATCACTATGTATGTGGTTTTCTGCTTTTCGGTGATGAATTCGTCTATGGCCTTGTTGGCGTTGCGGTTGTTGGCCACAGTCGTCAGGATGTCGAAATCGCCGTCATAGGTTGCCACGTGTGAAGGGATGATCTCTTCAAGCTTGATGATCTTGTAGATGGTGTTGCCCCTGCCCTCGTTGTCCACCGACTCGAACGGGTCTGAAACTTCGCCGATACTCATATCCCTAAGCACTATATAGTCGTTGGGTTTGAGCTGGTCCTTCTCGAACACTGCCGAGCCTGTACTCTCGTCGACCATCATACCTCCGTTGGTGCGGGTCTTGAAGTCTTCCGAGAACGCCCAGGCGGCCTGCTCGAAGGTCATAAGGCTGTCCTCGACAATCAGGGTCCTGATGCTGTCCAGCCTTGCAAAAGCCTTGTTGCGGTCGTCAGCAGTATACTTGGGCTTGATGAGGATATGGCGGGCGTTGAACATATCGCCTTCTTTCTCGATCATCTGGATGATATGGAAACCGTCCGGGGTCTCTACTATGGGCGATACCTGGTCGACCTTGAGCGCGGTCGCTGCGTCGGAAAATGCCGGCCAGTAAACTGTCTTGTTGGCCATACCGAGCTCTCCTCCCCTTGTGGCGCTGCCCGGGTCCTCGGAGTAAAGCCTTGCGAGGGATGTGAACTTCTCCCCGTTGACTATCCTTTCGCGGATTTCAAGCAGCCTCTCCTTAACGAGGGTGGCGGCAGAGTCTTTGTCGGGATAGAGGACTATCTGGCGCAGCTTGTACTGGTCGGGGATGACAGGCATATCTTCTACTGCAGACGTATCGGCGAACATCTTCACGTCCCTCGGAGTCATCCTGGGAACCTTGCCGATCACTTCCTGCTGCATCCTCTGGGTGAGAAGCTGTTCTTCGATGGCGGTGCGCCATATCCTTTCAAGGTCGTAGCGGGATTTGTTGAAGTACTCCTCCATCGCCTTCTCACCGCCCAGCTGGGTTGTGATGCTGGCGAATCGCTGGCTCAGGTTTTCCTGTATCTCAGTGGCCGGAGCGACCAGCGAGTCGAGTCTGGCCTGGGTGAGGAACAGCTTGGATATCATCGCCTGCTCGAGGATCTCGCATCTTGCGTTGCGGTCTGCCACCAGACCGTTCACCCTCATCATCTGTACCTCTCCTTCTACGTCGGACAGCATTATGGCGTCATTTCCGACCAATGCCACTATCTTGTCAACAAGACCGTTCTGATATCTCTGGGCTGATGCCGTCAGGCAACTGAGCAATACAGCCACCGCCAGCACTGCAAAACGCTTAATCATATTTCTGCAATTTTTTATTTTCGAGGGCTTCCTTCAGCAAGTCCTGTTCCAATTTTGACAAAATCTCCTGCTTTCTGATGCTTATTATGGCATCTTTTATCTTTTCTTCGTTGTATTCCAAAGGGGTGAGCGACTGGGGAGCATACCTGTCGATGAAGAAAATCAGAGTGTTCTTCTGCTCTCCTTCGAGGATGTAGTAGTTCTGCTTTGCAGAGATCTCCTCCAGGTCGGACACCATCATCCCGACATCCTTTGCCAGCTGGGGGATGGGCACGTAGCGGCCGCCGTAGTCTTCATACCTTTCGGCGTATGAACGGCTCAGCTCAGACAGTTCCGCCACCTTGTCTTCGTCTTTCGACTTGTAAAGCTCCTTGATGTTGGAGTAGTACGGCGATCTGCTGTTGATGACTATGTATCTGGCTTTGACCACCGGATAGTCGTACTTGAAACTCTCGGGATGTGCTTCGTAAT
>JAGCZI010000231.1 GCA_017960085.1 Bacteroidales bacterium | reverse complement strand
TGAAAGCAACGTGGAGGAAGCATTGGACTATGTCAGGGACAACCCCTACATCGACAGCATCTCCATCAATTTCCACACGCCTTTCAAGGAGACCGAAGGCCTTTTCCTCGACCCTGCCCGCCGCAACGAGATCATCGACCTGCTGATAGAGCGCAAGCGTGCCGGATACCCCATAATGAACACCGTCCCCGGCCTCAAGGCCATGCGCATGAAAGACGGCCGCACAGTCTGCACCGACAAGCGCTGCTGGGTCACCAACTTCATCTTCTCCGACGGCAGCCGCAGCCCCAAATGCATGGGCTACACCCACGGAGTCTGCGACCGCTGCGGCTTCTCGATGGGCGGCGAAATGTGCAGCCTGTTTAAATTAAGCCCCGCCACGATTGTGGCAGGGCTTAAACTCAGAAAACGTCTGAAATAATTCTGTTACCTCATCTTGATATCCCACTTGGCATTGTCGCTGTTGAAGTCGAATTTTGCCAGGGTCGGGGTGCTGTCACCTACTGAATAGAGGCAGAGCTTTGCGTCAGTGCCGGGGATGGCCTTCGGCATAATGCGGTAGGTACCGTCGATGAGCTGCTCGATGCGCCAGAGCTGTTCGTCAGCGCCGGTGAAAGCAGGAACAGTCACGACTTCGCAACCTTCAGCTGCTGCAAGAGCACGGTCAGTACCCTCGATGAGAATCTTGTAATAAGGGCCTCCGAGGTATCCGCCTGCGTCAGGAACAGCCTCGATAGTCCATTTCTGGTGAGGACGGGCCATATAGTCGTTGGCGCGTACGGGAATTACACCCTCCGGCCAAGTGCGGATGACGTCGACAAGGCTCTGGTTCTTCAGAGGAGCTACGGGAGCTGCAGGAGCGCCGAAACCGCGCATACCGCCGGCAGCACGTACGAAGTCTACGGTAAGCTCGAGAGCATAACCACGACGGCGTGACAGGATCTTGTAGTTGCCGTCCTTGACGATTTCGCCGGCCTCAGGCCAGCCTTCACGCCAGATAATCGGGCGGATGGCGAGCACGCTGCGGCCGCTGCGGTCGAGGTCACCTTCCCAGTGGAAAGACATCTTCTCGACGCCGGGCTCCTCGATGTAACGTCCGAAGTGACCTGCGCCGAACTGACGCTCGTCAGCAGCAACGACCATCTTGCCGCCGCCACGGAGCATATCACGGCCGACATTGTCGATGAACGGACCGAAAGGATTGCGTGAGCGGCCCACTACGATGTTGTAGGTAGAGTTCACACCGTCGCAGCAGGTTCCGTGGGTTCCGAGAAGATAATACCAGCCGTCGCGGTAGATCATCACTGAAGCCTCGCAGTCGATGGCCACGTCCACAGGCTGGTTGCCAGCAAGGCGGGCTCCGGTCTTAGGATCCAGCTCGACCATACGGATGTTGCCGAAATAAGTGCCGTAGGTGCAGAACAGACGGCCGTTGTCGTCCATCAGAAGGCCGATGTCGATAGCGTCGCAGTCCTCA
Source organism: Bacteroidales bacterium (assembly GCA_017960085.1). Taxonomy (GTDB): domain Bacteria; phylum Bacteroidota; class Bacteroidia; order Bacteroidales; family UBA932; genus Equibacterium. The sequence continues at coordinate 1,704 of JAGCZI010000231.1, read as the reverse complement.
TCGATGAGGGAGTTGGCAACTTCAATCGGCTCTGTAAATGCGAAGTTCAGGGAATCTGTCGGATCGAGGGTCTTGTTCCACATAGTGACGACCTTGCCTGCGTGTCCGCCGCCGAGTCCGCCGCCTGTGGTGCTGTAACCCACGAGATAACGGTCGCCGATCTTTATGGCATCAGGAGCCGCACCGCCGCCGGGGCGTACTGCGCCGCCTTCCCATACCCATCCGTCAGCCGAGATAAGGCCACCGCCGCCGGTTCCGAATGTATAATACTTACCGTCGCAGAACTGTATTGTTGAGGGGTCGTGAATATAAGGAGCTCCAACCTGGGCAGATGCCGCCAGGGAGACAGTAGCGAATATGATCGCGAATAATATATTCTTTTTCATAGCTTATTTCGTAGTGAGGGTGATATTCTTAACAGGGTTTCCATCTTCGTCGATGAAGCGTGCGCAGAAGTCGCTCATACCGGGACCGTTGATGACGGCGCCCCAGATGACGTTGCGTCCCTTCTTGAGGGTGAGACGCTTTGATGTGCAGTCATCCATCACCATACGGCGGTCGCCTGACAGGATGACGGCCTCTTCACCGTTAACCCACCACATAGAGGCAGAGTTCGAACCGACAGCGAGACGGACATTGGGAATGTCCTGCTCGCAATTGACTACAGTCGCAGCCCAGAAGATGACGCCGTAGCGGTCCTCTGTAAGGTTGGTGGCGAAGCGGAAAAGTTTCACGTTGAAACGCTTGCTGTCGAAGGCGTGCCACTTGAGCTGCACCTGTTTCTTCTCGTACTGGGGAGCCCCGGCCATAGGCATCATAGGACGGCCTGCCTGCAGGTTTACAGGGGGTTGATACTCTACGGTCACCTTAACTGATGAACCATCCTTGGGAAGGACATCGCCGAGCTGTCCCGGGAAGTACTGAACCGCAAAGGTCTCGCGGATGTAGCTGTCCACGAATACTGTGTTGGAGCGGTTGGGTTTGCTGATAGGCTCGAGCAAGAGCCAGCGGCCGAGGAATCCTTGGGCGTCCGGAATTGCGTTGGGCGTTCTGGCAGGGACCATGTACTTGTCGAGATCGGTTGAAGAGTCAGCATAGACCTGGGCCCTTGAGGTGAAACCCGGAACAAGGAGCATCAGAGCTATGACGACACAAAGAGAACTGAAAGTTTTTTTCATAGGTCTAATTGTTAAACATTATTTAGGTTCTTCTAGCACAATATTAACACTTTTTGGGCAAATAACATTGGCTTTTTATGCTTCTTTACTCCTTGTTATTTGAAAAATATTGTATATCTTTGTTTTATATGATTATTTAACCCTAAACAAATAATTTATGAAAAAACTTTTTGTAGTTATTGCATTGGCCATCCTTTCAATCAGCGCTAATGCACAGCTCTATTTGGGTGGCGCACTCAGCTTCCAGGCTGCCGGCAACACCGCCACAGTTACAATTCTGCCCGAACTTGGCTACAACATCCGCAAAACTTCAGCTATCGGCGCACAGATCGGCTGGAGCAACGCTACTGCCGCCAACAGGTTCGTCTTCGCGCCTTACTATCGTTATGGCGTTAAGGCTTTCGGTCCTGTAAGCTTCTTCATCGACGGTGAGTTCCAGCTCAATGCCTGGACCGCAGGTGGAGCAACAACAACCCAGTTCGGTGTAGGTATCGCTCCGGGTATCGCCATTATGGCAGGTAACAAG
>JAGCZI010000230.1 GCA_017960085.1 Bacteroidales bacterium | reverse complement strand
TTGTTGAGCACGATGATGACGCCGCCCACTGTCGCAGCCGCAACCAGAGTACCCAGGAACTTCCAGGTTTCCTGGACTTTCGGAGTCGTGCCGATCCAGTAACCGATCTTGAGGTCGGTGATGAAGGCTCCGGCCACAGAAAGCGCAGTGCAGACCACGCCGCCGATGATGAGGGCTGCAGTCATTCCGGCAGTGCCGTTGAGACCGGCCGCAACAAGGATGACGGAAGTAAGGATGAGGGTCATCAGTGTCATTCCGCTGACAGGGTTGGTACCCACCAGGGCGATGGCCTGGGCGGCGACAGTAGTGAACAGGAAGGCGATGACTCCCACTACCAGCAGGGCGATGACGGCGTGCCAGATGTTATTGACAACTCCGAGGGCGAAGAACAGGAAGGTTACAAGGAGGGTCAGGAGGATTCCGATAACCACTACCTTCATTGAAAGATCCCTCTGAGTGCGGAGCACTTCTTCGTCGGCGCTGCCTTTCTTGCTCTTTATCTCTTTAGCAGCCAGGCCGACGGCACTCTTGATGACGCCTGCAGACTTGATGATGCCGATGATGCCGGCTGTGGCGATGCCGCCGATGCCGATATGCCTTGCGTAGGTCGTGAATATGGTTTCTGGAGCCATCGAGCCGACAGTCTGGGATACGTTGCTGACCAGATTCAGCACATCGGGACCCCAGATAAGATTCATCAGAGGTATGATTACAAGCCATACCAGGAATGAGCCGCAGCAGATTATGAAGGCGTACTTCAGACCGACGATATAGCCGAGTCCGGCGACTGCCGCACCGACGTTGAGCTTGAGCACCAGCTTGGCCTTGTCAGCCACAGCAGCACCCCAGGGCAGCACTTTGGTCGAAATGGTCTCTGCCCACCAGCCGAAGGTGGAAACTATAAAATCGTAGAGTCCGCCGATGAGACCGCTGACCAGCAGCAGCTTGGCATCCTTGCCGCCGTTCTGTCCGCTGACCAGCACTTGAGTGGTGGCGGTAGCCTCAGGGAACGGATATTCGCCGTGCATATCCTTGACGAAGTATTTCCTGAACGGGATGAGGAACAATATGCCGAGCACGCCTCCGAGCAGAGAGCTGAAGAACACCTTGCCGAAATCGACGGTCAGCTCCGGGAACTTGGCCTGCAGGATATACAGCGCAGGCAGGGTGAAGATCGCACCGGCGACAATCGAGCCGCTGCAAGCTCCTATGGACTGGATGATGACATTCTCCGACAGGGAATTCTTGCGCTTGCAGGCGCTTGACAGGCCGACGGCGATGATGGCGATAGGTATCGCAGCTTCAAACACCTGGCCGACCTTGAGGCCGAGGTAAGCCGCAGCCGCAGAGAAAATGATGGTCATCAGGACACCTATGGTCACGCTCCACGCATTGGCCTCGGGATATTTCTTCTTGGGTGAAAGGACAGGCTCATAGCTCTCCCCTTCCTTGAGCTTCCGGTAGGCATTCTCCGGCAAGCCCTTGGGTTGCATTTCTTTATCTTCCATAACAGATACTAAAAAACGATTCGGGATTATTCCTCAGGCTGCTCTTCCTGCGTAACGTCGGCAGGCTCTTCGGCAGCTTCCTCGATGAGGGGCTTGCTCTCAATGACTTCGACATCCGTGGCCTCTTCCTTGGCAGTCTCAACAGCCGCTTCCTGCTCCGCTGCCTTGAACACCTTGCTGAACTTTATAGCCAGGACGAATTCAAAGACGGCATAGAACATAAGCGCGATACCGAAGAAGATGAACACAGCCTTGGCGGCATCCATAGGTCTTACGATCAGGAAGATGCCGGCGAGGAAAATGAGTATGGGAATAATGTAGAATGCGAATTTGACTTTCGTATACTTGCCTGCGGACAGCAGAGTGGCAATCTCCCCTATGCTGAAGAACAGCATCAGGATGCCGAACAGATATGACAGCAGGTTCACGAAGAAATCGGGGAACGCCAGCAGGATTATACCGAAAACGACGGCAATGATACCCGTGGAGGCAAAGAGGAAGCCGAGCCTTTCCTTGCCGAGGAAATTGATGCCGAGGGCGACACCTCCCACCAGGATCATCACAGCTCCGAGTATACGCACGAAGGCATCCACGGCCACACCGGGCCAGATAACCAGGGACAGACCGAGGAGCAGAGCTATGATACTGCGGATAATACCGTATGTAGGATGGAACAGACTTGAGAATTTCATAGTTCAATATTTAGCGTAAGGATTCCAAATATAGCACAAAAAAGTTAATTTTGTTGAGGGTAAAAAACTAAAACGAGACTGTATGAAAAAGCTGGCAGTACTTTCAGGAGCCGGAATAAGCAAAGAGAGCGGCCTGAGCACTTTCAGGGACAGCGACGGACTGTGGGAGAACTATTCCGCGCAGGAAGTCGCATCCATCGAAGGATGGTATCGGAACAAGCAGCTGATGCTCAAATTCTACAACGAGCGCCGGCGCCAGATAGAACACACCGAGCCGAACGAGGCTCACAAGATCCTGGCCCGGATGGAGAAAGACTGGGACGTGGACATCATCACCCAGAATATCGACAACCTCCACGAGCGCGCCGGAAGCACCAGGGTGATCCACCTTCACGGCCTCATCACGCAGGCCCGCGGCGAAAACCACGACAACAAGATATACGACATCGGCTACAAGGACATCCATCTGGGAGACCTGGCCCCTACCGGAGACCAGCTGAGGCCGCACATCGTATGGTTCGGAGAGGCAGTGCCGATGATCGAGCCTGCAATCCGGATAGTTGAGAAAGCCGACATACTGCTGGTAGTGGGCACGTCGCTGAACGTCTACCCCGCCGCCGGGCTCATCCAGTACATCACTCCCGGCACCCCCATCTACCTGGTCGATCCGACGGCTATGAATCTCCATTATGCCCATTACACACAAATCCAGGACGTAGCCACCAAAGGCGTAGCCAAATTCGCCGAAATGGTAGCTCCGCTTTCAAGCAAATCCAACAGATGAAAAACATAACCTGCTTCATTCTCAATGGCGCTGACGCCGCCGCCACGAGAGAAAACCTTCTGCAATGTCCCCTCGTGGGCGAAGTAATCCTTACCGAAAGCCTCAAATCTTCAACTGACATACGCCGGGTTGCCGAAGAGACGACTACCGAATTCACCCTCCTTTACACCAAGACCTTCCGTCTCGACTGGGTCCACTGGTCCCTCGAGAGGATG
>JAGCZI010000229.1 GCA_017960085.1 Bacteroidales bacterium | reverse complement strand
GATGAAACAGTTCGTGGCGGTGCTGCTGACCGGCAACTTCCTGCCTGACGACCAGTCCGGCATCTACAACGCCACCACCGGAGTGAACTATCTCAACATCGGTGAGCTGATGGCCAACCAGATCAACGACATACTCGAAGAGCTGAATATCCCCGTCGACCTGGGTCTCAACTATCAGAACAACGACAGCGGCCGCGACGTAGTGGACGTCGCCATCAGCACGCAGCTGTTCAACAACCGCGTCACCATCAACGGAAACATAGGAAACCGCCAGTACAACACTGCCGGCAAGAGCGACGTGATGGGCAACATCGACATAGCCATCAAACTCGGCAAGAGAGGCCGCACCACCTTCACCCTGTTCTCTCACTCTCCCGACGACTTCAGCAGCTACCTCGACCAGACCCAACGCAACGGCGCCGGTATAGCTTTCAGCAAGGAATTCGACAATCTCAGAGAATTGTTCTCAAGTAATCCCGACAGGCAGCAACGTCGTGAACCCGAAGATAGTCAGCTCCTTGAAGAGCAGCCTGACCCTGAAGGACAAGAGTCTGGGAAAGACAGTTCTCAGGAGTAAGCCCCAACGGCTCCCACACCATCCTCTTGCGGGAAATACCCACATATAGCGGCCTGCCCAGCTCACGGAACTCGTGCAGCCTGGCCAGCATCTCAAGGTTCTGCCCCACGGTCTTGGCAAAACCGAAACCGGGGTCCAGTATCCAGTTTTCAAGGCCGGCATCATCAGCTTTGCGGCCGAACTCCCTGAAATAAGCCTTGACATCCTCCACGACGTCATCATAATCGCACAAGGAATCCATTGTGAGGCCATTCCCGCGGCTGTGCATAGCTACATACGGAAGACCGAGAGCGGCGACTGTTTCCAGCATTCGGGAGTCAGCCCGGCCTGCAGTTATGTCGTTGACCATAAAGGGGCCGATGGCATCATATACCCGCCTGACGATCTGAGGACTGAAGGTATCGACGGAGAAACTGAGTCCGTCAAAATGCTTCGCTATGACCTTCAGGGCTGGCTGCAGGCGCTTCCACTCCTCATCGGGCCCGGGATATACGCTGCCGGGACGGGAGCTGCAGGCCCCGATGTCGATGATGTCAGCACCGCCGGCTGCCATCTCCTCCACCCTGGAGCGGAAAGACTGCTCGTTTTCAACCCTGCTGTGTCGATAAAATGAATCGTCATTAAGGTTAATGATTCCTATTATCTTAGTATATTTGTGCATACCACAAATATATACATAAATATGCTTATAGTGCTCGAAGGTCTGGACGGAGCCGGCAAATCAACCCAGGTAAAGATGCTCGACGCATACCTGCAGTCTGCAGGCTTCAAGACAAAGTTCCTTCATTTTCCTAGATACGAAGCTCCGGTCTACGGCGACCTCATCGCGAGGTTCCTGCGAGGCGACTTCGGTGGCAATGATGCAGTACATCCACAGCTGGTGGCCCTGCTGTATTCGCTGGACCGCATCGACGCCGCCCCCACAATCAGACAGTGGCTGGACGAAGGATACTGCGTCATCCTCGACAGATACGTATACTCAAACATAGCTTTCCAGTGCGCCAAGCTGCCTGACGGAGAGCAGTCGGACCAGCTGCGGGAATGGATTTTCAATTATGAATACACCGTCTCAGGCATTCCGAAACCCGATTTCAACATATTCCTCGACGTGCCGATCGTCTTTGTTGACAGGCAGCTCCACAACAGCCGAAGCGGCAGCGACCGGGACTACCTGGGCGGCAAGAGCGACATCCACGAAGCCAGCATAGAGTTCCAGAAGGACGTCAGGAAGATATACCTCCGCCAGTGCGGACTCGACAGCGACTTCATCCGCATCGACTGCGCAGGTCCCGACGGCGACATCCTTCCTGCCGAGACCATTTTCGACAGGCTCAAACAATTAATTTCACAAAGGATCCAATGAGATTTCTAAGAGCTCTCTGCCGGCTTGTCTTCGGCCTGACCTTCATCTTTTCGGGTCTGGTCAAGCTTCTGTCCCCCGTCGGCACTTCCCTCATCTTCCAGGAATATTTCTCCGCACTCCACCTGGGGTTCCTTTCCGGAACAGCCCTTTATGCAGGTATGCTGCTTGCAGTTGCGGAATTCACCGTCGGTATGTGCATACTGCTGTCAGTCAGGATGAAGCTGATGACCGGCGTAGGCTTCTATATGTGCTGCTTCTTCACCTTGCTGACGCTGTATCTGGCCCTGTTCAACCCCATCAGCGACTGCGGCTGCTTCGGCGAGGCGGTGCATCTCACCAACTGGCAGACTTTCTTCAAGAACCTGATACTGCTGCCCTGCATCGCCCTGCTCTATTTCCAGCGCAAGAAGATTGACCCCATCGCCGCCCCTGCAGTCGAGTGGGTTTTCGCCGGGTTCTTCTTCGTTGTGGGCGTCTGCCTGTGGCTCCACTCCTACCTCTATGTGCCGATGTATGAATTCACACCTTACAAGATCGGCTCGCATATATCCGACGAGGACGACGATGCAGACTTCGTCACCACATTCATCTACTCAAAGGACGGGGAGAACAGGAGCTTCACGCTCGAAGACCTGCCCGACTCCACCTGGACCTATGTGGAGACTGTCACCGAAATGACCGGCACTGCCGGACAATACTCCGACTTCATAATCCAGGATGCATACGGCAATGACATCACACCCAACCTGCTCTACAGCGACGACGCCGTGCTGATTTCAATATATGACCCTGCGAAGCTCAAAGCCAGGCAGTGGGAGCGCATCGAAGCTTTCGCACAGAAGGTGACGGCGGCCGGTGCCGACCTTTACATTGCCTCATCCGCTGCAGGCCAGGGCATTCCGGATGACTTCCCTCTCGAAGTCGGCTACGGCGACCGCAAGCTGCTGCTGACCATCAACCGCTCAAACGGAGGTGCAACTCTGTTCAGCGACGGATATCTTTCGCAAAAATGGACCCAGGCCACTATGGACGGCGCGGAATTTGAGGGGCTGCTGTCCGACGACGGAGAGACCCTTGTCCTGCGCAATGCCATCCACAGCAATGTACGCACATCCTGCCTTGTGCTCGGCATACTGCTGGTTATGATTTTGATATATTATATATGCAAAATATCATACAAGGGCTCCAGCCTCAACAAATTAAAAAGAAATAAACAGTCAAGAACTTTGAACTGACCATTTTAATTCCTAACTTTCGACGAATTTTGGCTTTTTATCAACCTTAAGATTAAATATTCAATATGAAAGATTTTTCAAGACGTCAATTCCTCAAGACTGCAGGCGTTGCTACCGCCGGAGCAGTCCTTACCGGTTCTGCAGCTAATGCAGCATCGAAAGCCGGCGCCTTCAACCCTGTTCAGACAGAGCTTGAAGCCGCAAGGGCCGACGGACAGAAAGTCCGCCTCGCTTGTATCGGTGCCGCCAACCAGGCTGCATCAGACATCGGACAGTTCGACCGTTCAGGTATCTGCGAAATCACCTGCATCTGCGATGTAGACCTCAAGAGCAACGGATGCCAGCGTACCATCGCCAACCATCCCAAGGCAAAAGTTTTCACTGATTTCAGGGAGATGTTCGACAAGGCTCACAACGACTTCGACGCCGTTCTCGTAGCCATCCCGGACTTCGCACACTTCCCCGCTGCAATGCTCGCCATTTCTTATGGCAAGAGTGTTTATATCGAGAAACCTATGTGCCGTACATTCAATGAAGCCGAGCTTCTCTACGACATAGCCAACCGCCATCCGGAAGCTGCCACCCAGGTCGGCAACCAGGGCCACTCAGGCGAGAACTACTTCCAGTTCAAGGCTTGGTATGAAGCCGGCCTGATCAACGACTGCCGCAAGATCACTGCTCACTTCAACAACTGGCGCCGCTGGTATCCTTACGATCCGGCTATCACCAAATTCCCGGAGGCTGAGCCTATTCCTGACGGAATGGACTGGGACGTATGGCTGACTACCGCCAAGTTCCACGAGTTCAACGGCAAATATCACCCTGGCAACTGGCGTGGCTGGTATGACTTCGGTATGGGTGCAATCGGTGACTGGGCTGCCCACATCATCGACACTCCCCACCAGTTCCTCCGTCTTGGTGTTCCTTACGAGGTAGACCCTATCCACGTAGTGAACCACAACGACTTCTTCTTCCCGTTCGAGACCACTTTACGTTTCAAATTCGCTGCACGCGGCAAATTGCCTGAGTGCGAAGTAACCTGGTATGACGGCGAAAAGAACATTCCTGAGCTTCCTAACGGATACTGGGACACTGAAACCAATGCAGACAGCAACATCCCTGCAATCACCGTAAACGGCCAGACTGTTGACCCGAGAAGCCTCGGCGGCGCTAACGGCCAGAGACCTCAGGGCGGCCAGGGCGGTCAGAGACCCCAGGGTGGTCAGAGACCTCAGGGCGGCCAGGGCAGGCCTCAGGCTGCCGCAGCTCCCGCAGCCGACGGTCCGCGCGTTCCTTCACCCGGCAGTGAGCTCTACTGCAAGGGACCGGATGGAAAAGACCTCGTCATCAAACGTGGTTCGCACGCCGCAGCATCTCAGATCATCGGTGCAGCAAGGGCCAAGGAACTCGAGAAATATATGCCTCAGGTTCCCGAATCACCTTCTAACCACTACGAGAACTTCCTTCTCGGAGCAATGGGAAGGGAACAGACCCGCTCTTCAATCCAGGTATTCACCCCGTTGGCACAGATGTTCTCACTTGGCACAATCGCTATGCGCCTCAACCGCAAGATCATCTTCGACAACGTAACCAAGACTTGCGTAGGCGACCGCTTTGCTACTGCACTGCTCTGCGACCAGCCGCCGAGAAAGGGTTGGGAAGAATTCTACAAACTCTAATTATGAAGAATTCTCTCTTAGTTCTATTTGCAGTTGTCCTGCTGGCCTTCGCACAAAGCTGCGACAGGCCGGCGGACCACAGCAAATACTTCAACCTCGACCAGGTTGTCACCGAAGACAACGTGCTGACCAAGGCTGAGAAGGCCCAGGGCTGGCAGCTGCTCTTCGACGGCAAGTCGTTCGATGGTTGGCACATTGCCGGCACCGACCATCAGCCCGACAGCGTATGGCACGTGGCTGACGGACAGATCGTCCTTGAAAAGAGGAAACCCTTCGCACGCGGAGCAGGCGACATTGTCACTGACGAAGTTTTCAAGAATTTCATCGTTAAAGTCGATTTCAAAATCACACCAGGCGCCAACAGCGGCCTGAAGTATTTCGTAGACCCCGCGATGGAAAGCATCCCCGGAGGCGCATCAATCGGTTGCGAATTCCAGATGCTTGACGACGAGCGCCATCCTGACGCCAAAGCCGGCGTGAAGGGCAACCGCACCCTGTCGTCACTCTATGACTTGATCCCCGCCCAGAAGGAGAACGCCAATTTCAACATCAATAACTTCAACACCGCAATGGTCTATGTTTACGGCAACCACGTAGAGCACTGGCTCAACGGTGTCAAAGTTGTTGAATACGAGCGTAACACCCAGGAATGGAATGCTCTTGTAGCATACAGCAAATACCGCAACTATCCGAACTTCGGCAATGCTGAATTAGGTCATCTGCTGCTTCAGGACCACTCCGACCATGTTTATTTCAAGAACATAAAGATTAAAGTATTAGACTAAATGAAAGATCTGGTCATTTCAGGCAAGAGGGTGAAGACAGAGCTTTTGATTGCGCTCGGCTGTTTCATTTGTGCAGTCCTGCTCAACGTGGTCTGTATCATCGTCTACCATTCTCAATGGCATGAACTTTTTTCCCAGATAGGGTTCACGGTCCTGGTAGCAGTCGTCTTTTATGTACTGCTGCTGCTAATCCGGCTTTTAGTCCTTGTCTGCAGAAAGATTTTCGCAAAGAGGAATAAATGACATCCTTCAAGTATAGCGACGAAAACGTCTCCGCACCGGTAGCCTATTCAGCATTCGAAACGATGCACTCCGTTGCGGAGATTGTTTTGCCGTTCTACAGCGAAGAAAAATCGCGGGCCATCATAGATGAGATATGGGCCCGCACAAAAGAAGCGAACGACAAGTTCAACCGCTTCGACAAGGGCAGCCCCCTGGCCCTTGTAAACAAAACGGCCGCGGAAGAGGCGACAGCTGTCGACGACGAGTTGTTTATGGTGCTGGAGATGTGCAGGGTTTTCTGCAACAGCACCGACGGATACTTCGACATTACTGCGAACCGTGCCTCCCGCTCAGCCTCCAAGGGGGTGAAGAACTTTGAACTTGACGGCAGCTCCCACACCGTCCGCTTTTGTGACCCTACGGTCAAGCTGGATCTCGGAGGTTTCGCCAAGGGATATGCGCTGGAGAATGCGTGTAACATTTTGAAACGTGAAAATGTTACCTGCGCCCTGTTGAATTTTGGAAACAGTTCCATTTTTGCATTGGGTACCCACCCCTACGGAGATCACTGGCCGATATCGGTGGAGCATCCATACTTCAGGGGTAAATGCGCGCACACGTTTGAATTGAAAGATTGTGCTCTGTCCATCTCGGGCAGGAACGGACGAGGCCTCGGGCATATCATAGACCCGGCGACCGGAGACCGCGTGGTCAAAGATGAGATGATTGCTGTGACCGGCCCCTCTCCTATGGCCTGCGAAGTCCTTTCCACAGCGCTGTATGTAGCTCCGAGAGAGAAGAGAAGCGATATATTGGCCCGCTTTGCGGGTTACTCGGCAAGCGAAATATACTGCTTGACGAACGGCACTACGAAAGTTATTAAAGTATATTGATACATTATGGATAAAATGTTAACCCGTAAAGAGTTTCTGTCGAACTTAGGCAGTATGTTCGCAGTGGGATCCGCCATCTCGCTGTTCCCGTGGCTCACCTCCTGCACTGAGAAGGGCCAGAAGGAAATCGAAGGACAGACAGCCAAACTGGGTATTATCGGCACCGGTTCTCGCGGGCAGTTCCACATAGCCAACCTGCTTGTCGACAAGAGCGCTAAGATAGTAGCCCTCTGCGACGACTACGAGCCGCATCTTCAGGAAGCAGCAGCTATGTGCCCCGAAGCAAAGCTTTATAATGACTACCGCAAACTTCTGGATGACAAAAATGTAGACGGTGTAATAATCTGCACACCCTTGAACCTTCACGCAATAATGACGATTGATTCGTTCAGGGCCGGCAAGCACGTGTTCTGCGAGAAGTCCATGGCATATTCCATCCAGGACTGCAAGGATGTCATCGCCGAGTGGAAACGCAGCGGCAAGGTGTTCGTAGTCGGCCAGCAAAGGCTCTTCGACCCCAAATACATCAAGGCGATGGAACTGATCCATTCAGGTGCCATCGGAGAGGTAGTCGGAGTTCGCAATTACTGGTACCGCAACAACGACTGGCGCCGTGAGGTCCCGTCACCTGAATTAGAGAGACGCATCAACTGGAGGCTTTATAATGAAAGTTCAAGAGGTCTGATGACCGAACTTGCCTGTCACCAGCTTCAGAACGGCTCCTGGGCAATGGACCAGTATCCTGAGTGCGTGACCGGAATGGGAAGCATCCGCTTCTGGAAAGACGGCCGTGAAGTATTCGACAACGTAGCGGTTACCTATGAATATCCCAACGGTGTCCATATGACCTTCGAATCCATCATCTCCAACAAGCACTTCGGAATGGGAGAGTTCATCCTCGGAAGTGAGGGTACCATCGACCTTGTCAAGGGTATTATGTTCAGCGAACAGCCGGCATACCGCAGCGGCATCGAGCAGTTCCTTATGCAGATCAAGCAGGGAATCCTCAGCAACAACGCCTTTGCAGGCAGCAGCTGGTCTCAGGAAGACGCTTCTACCGATCCCGGTATCCGCTTTACTGACAAGATTATAACCACTGATGGTTCAAGTAGCACTGGAGCTACCAATGATGGCTCTGTAGAGTTGGCACACGCATTCTGCCACGCAGTCATCACAGGCCAGCAGCCCGACAAGATCGTCAAGGAGGCGTACTACGCAACTGCCCTTGCACTGATGGGTGACCAGGCTTCCCACGAAAAATCCACAATCTACTTCAAGGAGGAAGACAGGATACTGTAATCAGTCCGCTTTTCCGGCAGCTCGCTCCGCCCCATAGGCGAACAGCGCAAAATCTCCCAGGCAAGGATCGCCTGGGAAGATTTTTTTAAGGCCTTCCGTAATCTCCAGGGCTGTGCGCAGGTCTGCCTGCTTGCGGCAGGTAAGGCCTGTTTCGAGCGCTACACGGTGGACGTGCACGTCAAGCGGAATTATCAGGTCTGCCGGAGAGATATGCCGCCAAAGCCCGAGATCTACTATGCCGTCACGACGTACCAGCCAGCGTCTCAGCATATTGATCTTCTTGTTGGCTGCCGATGGGTCGCTTTTCTGACCGTATATCCGTGTGCGCATTTCATCCTGGCTCAGAACCTCCAATGTTTCATTTTCTTCATAGAAATGTTTCAAATTCCTGCATATTCTTGCGAATTCGCTCCACTTTACGGTACGGTGAAGGCTGCAGTCATCTTCCCGGTAACAGCCGGCGCTTACATAGTCGAAAGGCCTCCAGCCCATCTCGTCAAAAGCCCGGTTGCAATCCCTGACTATCATATCGCGGCGTCCCCAGGCAAGGTGGGCTGCGATTACGGCCGCTATTTCCACGTCCTGCAGGCAAGCCTCTCCCTTCTTCATCAGTTCAGCGAAATGTTTCGGAAAGATGATGGGGTCCGTCTTGAAAAATTCCGGCGAATTATATTTGCGGGCGTATGATTCCAGTTGATGCATATGACTAAGATACGACTTTTATCTGTATCTTTATATGCTTAAACACTATTAGTAGAAATGGAACAATTCAATTTCGATGAAATAATTGACCGAAGAAACACCTATTCGGTCAAATACAGAGCCCTTAAAGAACTGTTCGGCAGGGAGGATATCACCCCACTGTGGGTTGCCGATATGGAATTCCGCTCGCCCGAGTGCATACGCGCCAAACTCGAGGAATATGTGCAGTCCGGAGTATACGGATACGATGCAGAGCCGCCTCAGATGAAACCAGCCATACAGCGCTGGCTGCTCGAAGAACACGGCTGGCAGACGCAGTGCAGCTGGATCAGCTTCATCCCCGGCATCGTGAGGGGCATTGGCCTGGCTGTCAATTTCTTCACCCAGCCCGGCGACAAGGTTGTCATCCAGTCTCCCGTTTACCATCCTTTCACCAACGTGCCGAAGGGAAACGGCCGTATCGTGCTGCGCAATCCCCTGAAAGACGGAAAGATGGACCTCGACCACCTGGACAGCCTGCTTACTGCCGAAGCTCCTGTGAAGATGATGATCCTCTGCAGCCCTCACAATCCCGGAGGATACCTCTGGAGCCGCGAGGAACTGACAGAACTCGCCGAAATCTGCCACAGGCACGGGACACTGGTCATTGCGGATGAAATCCACGCCGACCTCTGCCTCTGGGGCAACCACAACATCAGTTTTGCATCGGTCAGCGATAAGGCCGCAGAGAACAGCATAACCTTCGGAGCCCCTTCCAAGACATTCAACATCCCCGGTTTTGCTTCTTCATTCTCTGTCATACCGAATGAGAAACTTGCCAAACCGTTCTACGATTGGCTTGAAGCCAACGAACTCAACTGTCCTTCGGTATTTGCATCGGTAGGAATGACAACTGCTTTCACAGAGGGCAAACCCTGGCGTGACGCAGCCCTGAAATACATAGAGAAAAACATTCTCTATCTGGAGGACAAGTTCACCGCCTTCCGAGCAGACGGAGTGCAGCTCATCAATCCCATAAGGCCCCAGTGCTCATATCTGGTATGGCTGGACTGCCGGAACCTGCTCCGCCATCTGGCAGGCAAAGATGACCTGCAGCCTGAAGACCAGGCACTTCTGGAGGATTATTTCATCAATAAAGTGAAGGTAGGCCTGAACAGCGGCGTGATGTTCGGTCCCGAAGGACTGGGATATATGCGTCTCAACGCAGGCTGCCCGCGCAGTATGCTGGACTTCGATCTGCCGCAAGTCAGGTAAGCGTCAATATGTGAGCGTCTGGGGGTCGGTGTCCGGACCGAAAACCTTCAGATGCCCGTCCTTGATCTCCATCTCGTCGATAAATACCACGCGCTCCGCTCCTGTCGCTGCGGTACGGCCGTGGTATACGCAGTAAAGGTGCTTGCCGTCGTGCGAGCGGGTTATGCTGTTGTGCCCCACTCCTGTGACTATACCTCCGTCCTGGGTGTTCTTCTGCAGGACAGGGTTGTCGGCCGACTTCGTGAAGGGCCCCAGGGGGCTGTCAGAAGTAGCATAGCCGACAGCGTAGTTCTCGCCGGCATAGAAGTTCGAAGAATACATTATGTAATAGATGCCGTCACGCTTGATGATGAAGGAACCTTCGGTCCAGCGGCGGTTCACCTCTCCGGAAGTGACTGAGCGGCTCTCCCATTCCGCCTGCGCATCAGACATCGACTTCGGAGGGCAGAGCAGCAGCACCGGCTCCCCGATTACTCCGCTGAAGTCAGGCTTGAGTTCCACTCCGTAGACCCAGCTCTCTTCTATCTCGTCGAAAAGGCCTTTTTCGCGGGCCCAGTCTGCAACTTCACTCTCTACAGGATGCTTGTAGCAGCAGCGTGAAAAATAGAGATAGCACTTTCCGCTGTCGTCAAACAGCACGTTGGCGTCGATGGCAGGGTAACCCGGCTGGAACAGCGGGCCGCCGTTCATCTCCACGAACGGGCCGGTAGGCGAGTCAGACACCGCTACTCCGATGCTGAAGCGCTCCTCGTCACCGTAAGGATCGGCCTTGGTGTTGGCGCTGAAGAACATATAGAACTTTCCGTTCCTCTCGTACACTTCAGGAGCCCAGAAACAATCGAGAGCCCAGGAATCAGGAGTGTTGCCGTGATAGATAGCGCCCTGATACTCCCAGTTGACCAGGTCTGCAGACTTGTAGCAGCCGAAACCGTCACTTACTCCGCCGGTACCGTACATATAGTAGTTGCCGTCGGATGCAAGCAGCACATAGGGGTCGCCGAACTGGACGTCAAGAGGATTTTTATAATCAACTTGTTTTCCTGATTTGCAGGAACATAACAGCAGCAGGGCCGTTACCGATAAAACCAGAATTCTTTTCATATTTCTTCAACTTTGTTGTTTTTCACATACCAAAGGTAGCCTTTGACACGGGAATATCCCATCTGCCTGAGCAGTTTCATATATCTGCCTACCTGCCAGCGGTAACCCTTGCGTTCTTCTCCGAACTTGTAGTCCACCACTATGGTTTCGCCATTCCTCATTATCACCCTGTCGGGGCGTTCCACGTTTCCGTCGGTATTGATTATCGACAGTTCGTTGTATACTGTGTTGCCGCTGTCAAACCAATGATGAGCGGCCACTGAGGCTATGGCCTCGGACAGGTCTGCTTCCACCTGAGGGGCTTCTGCGGCAGGCAGCACCCCGTCAGACACCGCGGCAGCCACGGCCTGCGGCAAGTCCTCAGGCACGGATACGGCCGCAAGGATGTCGTGCAGCACCACTCCTTTCTGCCTGGCGCCAGGCTCGGCGAAGAAATCAGCGCCGGAATATGCCATCTCAATCCTCGGCCTGGCCGGCTCGTCTTCGTCTGCGCCGCTCTCAGTCACCATATACGGAATGGACACGAAACTGTCCACAGGCTCCTGTATCCTCGCATCTGCGTCATCAGATGAAGGGACATAGCGCTGAGGAGTGCCGAATTCGTAGACGTTTCCGCCTTCTTCGACAGGTTTGCAGCTTTTTTCAAGCATCTGCGCCAGGCTCTCAGACACTGCGTCGATGCCATCCTTGGAGCGCACAGCGTTGATATACATAGCCTGCTTCGCCCTGGTAGTGGCCACGTAGGCGGCGTTCATTGCATCCACCGCCTTCAGGAAACCCTCCTTGCGGTAGTCTTCGCTGAAGAAGGTCTTGTCAAGGTCCTTGACGCACTTCACGGGGAAAAGGCCTATCTTGCAGACCTCGGGCGGGGG
>JAGCZI010000228.1 GCA_017960085.1 Bacteroidales bacterium | reverse complement strand
GTTCTGTATTTCGGCTACCGGCCAGCAGTCACTGTCGACCTGATATTTCCCGTCTGGACTGATATGCACCAGCTTGTGATACGGACAGAGTTCAGGCCTGCGAGGGGCGTTGGGTACGAGGACCGGAATCGTGCCGTCGGCCTCGCACAGTTCAGTCGCCGGGTGGCCGCTCAGGCTGCAGCATTCTATTTCTTCCAGCGAATCGTCGGGCTGATCGAACCAGCCTGTCGATGGCAGCAAGCCGAAAAGGTCGAACATCAGAGGGGCCGCATAGCCTACTCCGGTGAGCAGGGGGCGGCCTTCGCCGTTGCAGTTGCCCACCCAGACAGCCACCACATAGTCAGGAGTGGCTCCGACTGCCCAGGCATCGCGGTTGCCGTAGCTAGTGCCTGTCTTCCAGGCTATCTGCCGGCTCGCGTGGAAGGTGTGCCAGTCGCCTTCCTCTTCCGGACGGTTGACTTCGGTCAGGGCGTCGAAAGTGCACCAGACGGCACCGCGTGAGAGGGGACTGCTCTTGGCGGACTGGTTGTCCTGCAGCGAATTAGCCATCGTCGCATATGCCTGCGCCAAGTCCCAGAGTTTGATTTCAGCACCACCCAGGATCAGCGAAAGACCGTATGTGTCAGCTCCACGGGTTATGGTGGTGAAGCCGGCCTGCTGCAGAAGGAGGATGAATTTCTCGACGCCGTATTCGTGCAGCATACGCACGGAGGGCACGTTCAGTGAACGCCGTATGACGTCCGATGCAGGCACGGCACCGTCGAAAGTATGGTTGTAGTTGCTTGGTGAGAAATCTTTGTAGTGGAAAGGAATGTCCGAAACCAGCATCTGCGGCAGGATCAGCCCCTCGTCCATCATAGCGGCGTAAAGCAGAGGCTTGAGGGTGCTGCCGCTGCTGCGAGGAGCCTGCACCACATCCACATTGTCTCCGTGGGTCCCGGAGTCGTGGCCGATGTTGCCGCAGTAGGCCAGAGGCAGGCCGCTGTGCACATCTAGGATAACAGCAGCCGCATTGAACACCTCATTAGTGGCGAACACTTCCCCGTGGCGTTGCAGAACAGCCTCTGCACGCTGCTGCAGGGTGAGGTCTATGGCGCTCTCAATGCGCGTGTCGCCATACACCTTGCGCTGTGTCTCGAGATAGTGGTATGCCAGCTCCGGAAGCTGATGCGGCTTGTCGGGCAGGGGCTCGTCTTTGGCCAGAGCGCAGGAGAGAGAATCTATGTCCCCGGCTGCACAGAGCTGGTCGAGAAGGAAGTTGCGCTTGGCAAGCAGGGCTTCGCGGCTTCTGCCGGGATGTATCATTGCCGGAGAGTTGGGGAGGACGGCCAGCGTGGCACTTTCTGCCCACGACAGCTGTTCGGCAGGCATACCGAAATATCTCCAGGCCGCAGCTTCGAGTCCTACGACATTGCCGCCGAACGGGGCGTTGGATGCGTACATCGCGAGGATTTCCTTCTTGCTCCTGTAAAGTTCCAGCCTCAGCGCGAGGACCATCTCCCAAAGTTTTTCCCCTATGGTGCGGGGCGGATTGCCACGGCTCAGACGGATGGTCTGCATAGTGATGGTGCTTCCTCCGCTGCGGATCTCGCCGCTGCTCAGATTGAGACGCAGCGCCCTGGCCAGCGCCAGCGGGTCAACACCGGGGTGATGCCAGAAACGCTTGTCTTCAAAACGGACGATTGCACGGGCGAATTTTTCCGGAACGTCGTCAGATGCGGGAAACCTCCACTGCCCGTCCGCGGCGATGCGGGCGCTCAGCAGACGACCGTCACTGCTCTCCAGCACTGCGCTGACAGGGTCGTCAAAAAGCTGACGCGGACGCAGAGCGAGCGCCAGCAGTCCTGCGACCGCCACAATGGCGACGAGTATGTAGATATTCTTGCGCAATGACAATGAAATTTTGCCTACATTAGTATTCTCAAACAAAATTAGGCAAAATAATATAGTCGATATGAAAAAGATTTTCGTTGCATTGAGTCTTGTACTGACATCAGTATTTCTTGTTTCTTGCGGCAGCGGAGCTGATTGTGTCGCCGACATCTCTAAAGAAATCCGTGTAGACGATCCTGTTACCGTCCGACTGTTTGATTCCTATGTCCTGAAGGACAACGACCAGACCATACAGGCAGCCCTAAAGGCGATATCTATCACCCCCAAGGTTGATTTCAATGTCCAGGTGGTTGACAATCAGACCCTTTGTATCGTTCCTGTCCAGCCTTTGGAGTATAACACGACGTACAAAGTCACAGCTGACTTCGGCGCCGTGGCAGGCAACCCCGGCGGCAAGCAGACTTTCGAAATCAAGACCCTGGCGCCGGTGCTGCTGTTCGATTACAGCAAGCTGTCCTGCTATTCAGGCATCGAAGACCGCTATCATATCGACCTTGAGATAACTTCTCCCGAAGCCCTTGACAGCAAGTATCTGGAAAATGGGTTTTCAGTAAAAGGTGCTGCAGCCCAGCTGGCTTGGGTGCATTCGGAAGACGGACGCGCCCACACAGTGACAGTTGGAAGCATCCAGGCCGCGGATAAGAAAGGCAAGGTGGAACTGGTCCACAACTGGCCGAAATATGCGGCCGAGGGTTCCCGCAGTTTCGTGGTGCCGGCCAAGGGCGTCTTCGAAGTAGTGGACAGTGAAGTCAGCTCGGATCCCTATGGAGTGGAAATAGCTTTCTCCGCATCTCTCGACACCAAGCAGGATTTCAGCAGCCTGGTGTCTATGCCGGGTGCCGGCCGTCTTTCATTCATTGCAGTTGAGAATGTACTGAGGATAGTTCCCGCCCTTCAGGCTGAAGACCGTCAGTTCATCTCGGTGAGCAAAGGCATCCGCAGCGAAAAAGGAAGCAAGCTGGAAGCTGACTTCGAGCGCTGGCTCGACATCCCGAGCGGCGAACCTATGGTGAAATTCATTTCCCGCGGCGTGGTGATTCCTTCGTCAGGCGATATGAACATTCCTTTCCAGGCCATCAATTATGGCAAGGTGAGAGTCCGCGTAAAACAGATATACGAGAACAACGTGCTGCAGTTCCTGCAGGACAGCAAGCTAGGCGACACCTGGTGCTACACCGACAATGTGGCACGCGTGATCCTGGATACCACCCTGGTGCTCGGCGAGACCAATTCGGCCAAGCTGCGCAACCTGAACACCTACGGACTTCACGTGGCGGACCTTGTGAAGGTCCAGCGCGGGGCTATCTACAGGCTTGAGATAAGGGGTGTGGACCCGCTCAAGGAGTTCAGCGAAGACCGCTATGAGAGCGATTATTATTTCGGCAGCTACTACGACTATGAAAACCGCGTGCGCAACCTGCTGGTGTCAGACCTTTCTGTCATCGGCAAAGGTTCGGACAAGGGAGAGTATACCGTCTTCGTGACGGACATACTCACAGCACAGCCTGTTTCCGGCGCCAAGGTGACCCTGTACAACTCGGTGAACCAGGTGATAGGAGAGGGTACGACTGCCTCCGGCGGCCGTTTTACCTGCTCTGTGAAGGACGACCAGGTGCAGACGGCTGTCATCACCAAGGGTGAGGACAAGAGCTATCTGACGATGGCATCCGGCAGCTCCATTTCGATGAGCGGCTTCGAAGTTGACGGTAATGCTTCCCGCAAGGGACAGAAAGGCTACATATTTGGAGATCGCGGCGTATGGCGTCCCGGCGATGACATCCATCTGACGTTCATCTCAATGCTGGACGACGGCGTGCTGCCGGCCGGCCACCCCGTGACAGCCACTCTCAACAATCCCCAGGGCCAGGTGATCAGCACCCTGGTAAACAATTCCGGACAGAACGGAATGTACAGTTTCACATTCACGACTCCCGAAGATGCGCCTACCGGCAACTGGGAGGCGGTAGTGATAGCAGGAGGCATAGTCTGGCACAAGACTGTCAAGATCGAGACCGTCAAGCCCAACAATATCGTCATAGACCTGAAGCTTAACGACAAGCCTGTCCTCGAAGGCAGGGACATCCGCGGCGACATAGATGCCCGCTGGCTGGTCGGTAATCCGGCAGCAGATCTGGAAACCCGCGTGGAGGTAGCCCTGTCGCGCGGCAAGACTGCTTTCGACAGCTACAAGGATTATGTATTCGAAGACCGCTCACGCAGCTTCTCATCCCAGGATATGGAGCTCTTCAAAGGTAAGACGAACGAAAGCGGCCACACTTCATTCCGCACTTCACTCACTGCCGAAGGCACCGACGTGCCCGGTATGATTTCCGCGACATTCACCTCCCGCGTGTTTGAAAAGAGCGGCGATTTCAGCATAGACCGCTACACCACGACTCTCTCTCCTTTCGACACATATATAGGACTGGATGTTCCCGAGCAGGAAGACGAATGGGGTGAGAGCTACCTCGACAAGGCCCGCAGCCATACCTTCCGCCTAGTAGCCGTGGACGGCAAAGGCAATCCTGTCAAAGGAAATGTCAAAGTCGATGTGGAAATCTACAAGATGGGCTGGAGCTGGTGGTGGAGTTCATCATCCGACGGCCTGGCTTCATACGCCAAGGATTCGTACAACGAGCCCAGCAATGAATTCTCAGTCAATCTGTCCGGAGGATCCGGAGAGTTCAGGATGGACTTCTCGTCTGAGGACAGCGGATTCTGGTTCATCAGGGTGACAGACCCCAAGGGAGGCCACGCGACATCTGCCGTGACTATGGTCCGCAACAGCTATGAGTCGGCAGGAGCCGGCAGCTCCGATGCGGCGATACGACTGGCTATGTCCATCAACAAAGAGCGTTTCAATGTCGGAGAGACTGCACAGATCAGCATCCCTTCAGCCAGCGGCGCCCGCGCACTCGTGTCCATAGAGAAAGGCCAGCGCGTGCTGAAGAGTTTCTGGGTTGAATGCAAAGGCGACAAGACCGACATTTCAGTACCCATAGAGGCGGGAATGGCTCCAAACGTATATGCCGCCGTCACTTTGATACAACCGTACAACAATACGGAGAATGACGCTCCGATACGCCTGTTCGGCGTGCAGCGCATCCTCGTGGAGGAACCGGCCACCCATCTGCATCCCGTCATCGACATAGCTGCCGAAGTCCAGCCCGAGAAGGAAGTCACCTTCACTGTGAAAGAGCAGGACGGCAGGCAGATGAGCTACGTCGTGGCTCTTGTCGACGAGGGGCTTCTGAGCCTCACGCGCTTCAAGACTCCCGATCCTTGGAAGAGCTTCTATGCTACGGAAGCGCTCGGAGTCCGCACCTGGGACCTCTACGATCTGATACTCGGAGCCTATGGCGCCCGGATGGAACAGCTCTTCGCCATCGGCGGTGACGCCGAGGGCGACGGTGTCGTCACGCCCAACAGCAAGGCAGACCGCTTCAAACCGGTTTCTATGTTCCTTGGACCTTTCACGGTCAAAGCCAAAGGTTCCGACAAGCATACTGTGAAAATACCCCAGTATATCGGCAATATGCGTGTTATGGTCGTAGCCACTGACGGAGCCGCTATGGGCTCAGCCGACAAGAGCGTGCTGGTGACCAAACCCGTGATGGTCAAGGCTACGCTGCCCAGGGTGCTCGGCACGGAAGAGGAAGTTGTACTCCCCGTGACAGTCTTCGCCAACAAGGACGGCGTCGGTGCAGTGACAGTCGAACTCAAGGCTGACGGTGCGCTTTCTGTCGCCGGCAGCAATACTGCTACGGTCAATCTGCCCAAGGCCGGCGAAGCGCTTGCATACTTCACCCTGAAGGCTGACGCAGCTACCGGCATCGGTACTATCCACACCGTGGCCAAAGGGGCGGGTGACAGCTCATCTGAAGATCTCGAAATAGACGTGCGCGACCCCAACCCTGTAACCACCAACTCACAGGTCAAGCTGGTAGAGGGCGGCAAGAGCGTGAAGGTTCCTTTCACCCTCGCCGGTCGCCCCGGGACGAGCTTCGTGTCGGTTGAAGCATCTACCATACCTCCGGTAGACCTCGACTTCCGCCTGTCATATCTCACGACATATCCTCACGGCTGCCTGGAGCAGACCGTTTCTTCAGCGTTCCCGCAGCTCTATCTGGGAGACCTGGTGGATCTTGAAAGCAGGGATGTCAACAAGACTGCAGATCACGTGAAGTCAGCCCTGAACAGGCTCAGCTCATTCGCAATCCCTGCCGGCGGTATGACGACCTGGCCCGGCACGTCTTCTTATGCAGGAGCCAATGTATGGGCTACTGTTTATGCCACACATTTTATGGTCGAGGCTCAGAAGGCTGGATACGCCGTTCCTGCTGTTTTGCGCAAGTCGAACCTGTCATTCCTTCGCAGCGTGGCGTCCGGCAGCAGTTATAATGCGGAATCCCGCGCTTATGCGCTGTACGTACTCTCACTTGCGGGATCGGCTGACCGTGGC
>JAGCZI010000227.1 GCA_017960085.1 Bacteroidales bacterium | reverse complement strand
GTGGCGTATTTCGAGCCCTTCTATCTCAAGGAGTTTGTGGCCGTGGTGAAGAAAAATCCAATAAAAAATTAATACCTTTACACGATTATAAGTCATTCAACTGCAATATGAACAGAATTATCGAAAAGAAACTGCTTGCCCAGAACATCTACCTCATCAAGGTGGAAGCTCCGCGCATTGCGGCGTCTGCGCTGCCGGGACAGTTCCTGGTAGTCATCAACGACCCTAAAGGAGAAAGGATTCCTCTCACAATCAGCGATTATGACAAACAGGCCGGCACTGTGGACATGGTAATCCAGCAGATCGGCGTGTCAACAAGGCTTCTTTGCTCACGCAACGTAGGCGAGTGCTACTCAAGCGTGCTCGGTCCTCTCGGAGTTCCGTCGGATTTCGTGAAGATGAGCGATGAGGAACTCAAGGGTCGCAGGTATCTGTTCGTTGCAGGCGGCGTGGGTACGGCCCCCGTATATCCGCAGGCCAAGTATCTGCACGAGAAAGGTGCGATGGTGGATGTCATCATAGGCGCCAAGACCAAGGACTTGCTGATTTTCGAAGAGGCGATGAGCAAGGTCTGCACAAACCTCTATGTCTGCACCGACGACGGTTCATACGGCTTCGGCGGCCTCGTGACAAAGAAGATCGAGGACCTGCTTGCAAACGGCAAGACCTACGACCAGGCTGTAGCCATCGGCCCTATGATAATGATGAAATTCGTGACGAAGACCCTGCAGCCTTCGGGCATTCCCCTGACCGTCAGCCTCAACACCCTGATGGTGGATGCCACCGGTATGTGCGGTGCCTGCCGCGTGACTGTCGGAGGCAAGACCCGTTTCGCCTGCGTTGAGGGTCCCGAGTTCGACGCCTATCAGGTGGATTTCGACGAGGCTATGCGCCGTCAGGGAATGTACAATGCAGAGAAAGTAACTTCACACACTCATAAATGCAAAATCGGGAGGGAATAACAATGCAAGATCGTTTTACCAGAGTTAAAGTCAGAGAGCAGGACCCCAAGGTAAGGGCTCACAACTTTGAAGAAGTATGTCTGGGATATGACAAGGATGAGGCTATGCTCGAAGCCAGCCGCTGCCTGCATTGCAAGAAGCCGATGTGCGTCGGTGCCTGTCCGGTAAATATCCAGATCCCCGATTTCATAGAGCAGGTGAAGAACGGCGATTTCGCCGCCGCGGCTGAAGTGATCTCCCGCGACAGTTCACTTCCCGCCATCTGCGGCCGCGTCTGCCCTCAGGAGACGCAGTGCGAAGGTAAATGCATCCTCGGCAACAAGGGTGAGGCAGTAGCTATCGGCAAGCTCGAGCGTTTCGTGGCCGACTGGTCCCGCGAGAACGGCGTGAGGTTCAACGAGTGCAAACCCGCCAACGGCAAGAAGGTTGCCATCGTCGGCAGCGGCCCGTCAGGCCTCGCCTGCGCCACCGACCTTGCGAAAGCCGGCTTCAAGGTACACGTCTTCGAAGTCCTGCATAAAGTCGGCGGAGTGCTGCAGTACGGCATCCCCGAGTTCCGTCTCCCCAAGGACCGTGTCGTCAGCAAGGAAGTCGAAGCTCTCAAGGAGCTCGGCGTCGAGTTTGAGACCGACGTCATCGTAGGCCGCACAGTCACTGTCGACGACCTTATGGACAAGGAAGGCTACGACGCCGTATTCATCGGCACCGGAGCCGGACTTCCGAGATTTATGAATATTCCGGGCGAGAATTTGAACGGCGTCGTTTCCGCCAATGAATTCCTGACCCGCAACAACCTTATGCACGCATACGAAGAGGGATATGAGACTCCCATCTATGCCGGAGCGAAATGCGTAGTGGTAGGCGGCGGTAACGTCGCAATGGATGCCGCCCGCACCGCACTCCGCCTGGGTGCAGAGGTTACGATAGTATACCGCCGTACCGAGACCGAACTTCCGGCCCGTCGCGAAGAGGTCCATCACGCCAAGGAGGAAGGCATCGTCTTCAGTATGCTCTCCAACCCTGTGGAGGTTCTCGGCGACGAGAAAGGCTGGGTAAGAGGTGTGCGGTGCATCCGTATGGAACTTGGAGAGCCCGATGCCAGCGGCCGCCGTTCTCCCATCCCCGTTCCCGGTTCTGAATTCGACGTGGAGTGCGACGTGGTGATTATGGCGCTGGGTACTTCGCCCAACCCTCTGATCGCATCTACGACTCCCGGCCTGGAGACCAACCGCCACGGCTGCGTCGTCCTCAACGAGCAGGACCAGACCAGCCGCAAGCACGTCTATGCAGGCGGCGACGTCGTTACCGGCGCTGCGACTGTGATTCTCGCGATGGGCGCCGGCCGCAAGGCTGCAGCCGCCATTATGCGCGATCTCCTTCCCCAGGAATAATCTGCTTTCGAAATGGGTGTCGGCAAGTGGATCTCCGGTTTCCTGGGCTGGATAATGTTCGGCCCGATAGGGGGGCTTGTAGGCTTCTTCCTCGGCACTCTTGTCGAAAAAGGCTCTGTATATACCGAGATAGGAGACGGCTCTTCACCGTTCGGGACCGGCGGCTCAGCCGGCGGTCAGGGCGGCTATACCCGTGAGCAGCAGCGCACCGGGCAGCGCAACAGCTTCCTTATGAGCCTGCTCGTCCTTTCCGCTGCTGTCATCAAGGCCGACGGGCATTTCGTAAAGTCCGAACTTGAGTACGTGAAGGCCTTCCTGCGCCAGAACTTCGGCGAAGATGCGGCAGAGCAGGCCAAGGACATCATCAAGGGCCTGATGGAAAAGGACATCAACATCTACGAAGTCGGTTCTCAGATCCGCCTCTATATGAATTACTCCCAGCGCCTGCAGCTTTTCCATTACCTCGTGGCCCTCGCTCAGAGCGACCACAGGGTGACTAAAGAAGAGATCGACGTCCTCGGGACCATAGCTTCGGCCATCGGCCTGTCTTCGGCCGATACCGACTCCATAATGTCGATGTTCAAGAACGATCTCGAGTCTGCATACAAGGTGCTTGAGATTTCATCTTCTGCCACCGACGACGAAGTCCGCAAGGCCTACAAGCGGATGGCCCTGAAGTACCATCCCGACAAGGTGTCTACCCTCGGTGAGGATGTCCAGAAGGCCGCCGAGGAGAAGTTCAAGAACGTCCAGGAGGCCTACGAGAAAATCAAGAAATCAAGAGGTATGTCATAGACCGCAAGTCGCTGTCACAGAATAGAAGAATCTGTAATATTTTGTTTTTCTAACATTATTATTACAGATTCTTTTTTTGTATCTTTACAAGGATTAGCTTCCCGGAAGCGTTCATTTTTAGCGGTCAACCTTTATCAAATAATTATAAACAATTGTAAATCAATAATTTATTATGACAAAATTCGAATTCAAGCAGGGATGCAAGTATGCCATGCTGGTTCCGACAAGTATGGGACTGCGCATTACTCCCGGCGACGGCCAGCCCGTTCAATGCAGTGACGTGTTCAAACTTTATGCAACAAGTGCCGAGACCAATGTGGCCAGTGTATCATCATACTTGGGTCTTCCGGTGAAAGTGCTGACGACTTTCGTGGAAGGCAGCCCCTTCGCATCTTTCATCAAGGCTAATCTCCGCAGCCGCGGAATGGATTTCGAAGGAGTCGAAGTTCCCCAGGGCGGCCCTTGGGGCTACCGTCACCAGATCAACGTAGCCGACAGCGGTTTCGGCTCACGCGGCCCCCGCGTATGGAACGACCGCGCCGGTGAAGTTGGACGTACCCTCAACGCCAAGGATTTCGACCTCGACCGCATCTTCGGCCAGGAAGGCGTGCAGATCGTGCACCTCTCAGGCCTTATCGCCGCTCTCAGCCCCGAGACTACCAAGTTCTGCCTCGAGATTGCAAGGGCTGCCAAGAAATACGGCTCAAAGGTCAGCTTCGACCTCAATTACAGGGCCTCATTCTGGATCGGCCGCGAGAAGGAACTCCACGACGCTTTCAGCGAGATCTGCTCGATAGCTGACGTTCTCATCGGCAACGAGGAAGACTTCCAGCTCTGCCTCGGCATCGAAGGTCCCGAGGCCGGCGGAAAGGACATCGCAGCCAAGATCGAAGGCTTCAAGGAGATGATCAACCGCGTCCGCAAGGAATATCCGAACGCACAGGTATACGCTACCACCCTGCGTCAGGTCAACCACACCAACAGCCACAACTGGGGCGCCATTATGTTCGAAGACGGCAACTGGCACGTTGTCGAGCCTCGCGAGATCCACGTACTCGACCGTATCGGCGGTGGTGACGGTTTCGTAGGCGGACTGCTCTACGCTATGCTCAGAGGCTGGGAGCCTGAGAAATGGATCCAGTTCGGCTGGGCTACCGGCGCTCTTGCTACCACAATGCTCACCGACTATGGCCAGCCTGCCGACGAGGACCAGGTATGGAGCATCTGGAAAGGCAACGCACGTGTGAAACGCTAATCCTCCCTCACTATGCTTTACTACGCAAGAGGTTCTAAAACCGACAATATCACTCCGGACGAGGTGCGCGCTGCGCTCAAGCAGGTGTTCGACGGGATGGGCCCCAAGAACAGGGTCATAGCCCTGCCGCCTGACTTTACGAGGTTCAATTCGTATGCAGGCCCTATCACGGAGATGATATATGACTACTATCAGGACAAGCTGACCGACGTGATGCCCGCGCTCGGCACGCATACCGCAATGACCGAGGAGCAGATCAAGACTATGTTCGGACACACTCCCCGCGACATTTTCCGTGTGCACGACTGGCGCAACGACGTGGTGACTGTAGGTCGCGTTCCTGCCTCTTATGTAGAGGAGGTGTCTGAAGGCAAGCTTCATTACGACTGGCCCGCCCAGGTCAACAAGCTTCTGCTCGAAGATGACATCGACCTCATCCTTTCGATCGGACAGGTCGTTCCTCACGAGGTTGTCGGAATGGCCAACTACACCAAGAACCTGTTCGTCGGAGTAGGTGGCAGCGAAGGCATCAACAAGAGCCACTTCATCGGTTCTTCATACGGTATGGAACGCCTTATGGGCCGTCCCGGCGGTCCTGTACGTGCCGTATTCGAGTATGCAAGGCAGCATTTCATCCCTCAGCTTCCGATAGTCTATATCCAGACCGTGCTGGCCAAGAACAACGACACCGGCAAGATGGAGCTCAAGGGGCTTTTCATCGGCGACGATGCCGAGTGCTTCCGCAAGGCCTGCGAGCTGTCGATGGAGACCAACTTCATTATGCTCGACAAGCCCATCAAGAAGTGCATCGTTTACCTCGATCCCGAGGAGTTCAAGAGCACCTGGCTCGGCAACAAGGCTGTTTACCGCACCCGTATGGCGCTTGCTGACGGTGCCGAACTGATCATCCTCGCTCCGGCCCTCAAGGAGTTCGGCGAGGACAAGACCATCGACGGCCTCATCCGCAAGTACGGCTACAAGGGCACTCCGCACACTCTTGAGTGCACCGAGGCCAACCAGGACCTGCAGGACAACCTGGGCGCATCGGCCCACCTCATCCACGGTTCTTCGGAAGGACGTTTCCACATCACATACTGCCCCGGCGACGGTATGACCCGCGAGGAGATCGAAGGAGTCGGCTTCGGCTACTGCCACTACAACGATATGGTAGCCCGCTATCCCCTCGAGAGCCTCAAGGACGGATGGAACACAATGCCGGACGGTGAGGAGGTTTATTACATATCCAACCCTGCGCTTGGACTCTGGGCGCATCCCGACAGATTCAAAGACTAACCTTAATTCAAGAATAAAAAACAAACAATACTGATGGAAAAAAAATCTGACATTGGTCTTATCGGCCTGGCGGTGATGGGTGAGAACCTGGTGCTGAATATGGAAAGCAAGGGTTTCCGTGTAAGCGTCTTCAACCGCACCGTATCAAAAGTTGAGAATTTTATGAATGCCCGCGCCAAGGGTAAGAACATCTACGGCGCAATGTCACTCGAAGACCTCGTGGCTTCACTGGAGCGTCCCCGTAAGGTGATGCTGATGGTCAAGGCCGGTCAGGCAGTGGACGACTTCATCGAGAAGCTCATCCCGCTGCTGGAGCCCGGTGACATCATCATCGACGGCGGTAACACCCACTATCCCGACACCAACCGTCGTACCGCTTACGTAGAGAGCAAAGGTCTGCTCTACATCGGTACCGGCGTTTCTGGTGGAGAGGAAGGCGCCCTCAAGGGTCCGTCACTTATGCCCGGCGGTTCGAAGGCTGCCTGGCCCATCGTAGCCCCCATCTTCCAGAAGATCTGCGCACAGGTTGCCGACGGCCCTTGCTGCGACTGGGTAGGCGAGAACGGTGCAGGTCACTTCGTAAAGATGGTCCACAACGGCATCGAGTACGGTGATATGCAGCTTATCTGCGAGTGCTACCAGATTATGAAAGATCTGCTCGGAATGAGCAACGAAGAGATGAGCGAAGTGTTCACCGAGTGGAACAAAGGCGACCTCGACAGCTACCTCATCGAGATCACCCGCGACATCCTCGCATACAAGACTCCGGAAGGCGAAGCAGTCGTCGACTTCATCCTCGACACAGCAGGCCAGAAGGGTACCGGCAAATGGACTGCCATCTCAGCTCTTGACCAGGGCGTTCCTTTGACTCTTATCTCAGAAGCCGTGTTCGCACGCTGCCTTTCAGCCCAGAAGGACGAAAGGGTAAAGGCTTCCAAGGTCCTCGCAGGTCCGAAACCTGCTTTCAAGGGTGACAAGAAAGCTTTCCTTGCCGACCTCCAGAAGGCTCTGTTCGCAGCCAAGATCATCTCTTACGCCCAGGGTTACACTCTGATGCGTGCCGCTGCCAAGGAGTACGGCTGGGATCTGAACTACGGCGGAATCGCTCTTATGTGGCGTGGCGGTTGCATCATCCGCTCAGTCTTCCTGGGCAAGATCAAGGATGCATTCACCAACAATCCCGCTCTCGAGAACCTTATGGTAGACCCGTTCTTCTGCAAGAAACTGCAGGAAGCACAGGAAGGCTGGCGCAACGTGCTTGCCACAGCCCTCACCAACGGTATTCCCGTTCCGGCTCTCACCGCAGCCCTCACTTACTATGACGGCTATCGCTGCGACCGCGTTCCTGCCAACCTGCTCCAGGCTCAGCGTGACTACTTCGGCGCCCACACTTACGAGCGCACTGACCGTCCGCGCGGAGAGTTCTTCCACACCAACTGGACCGGACACGGCGGAGACACCATCTCAGGTACCTACACCGCATAGTGCGGCTTTCTCCGAAATGGAAAAGGATGGCTCGACCGGGCCATCCTTTTTTATTGTCTTTGCTGCGGGTGTGTTTAGCTTGTCTCGGTGCTGTGGCCGGCCTGGCCGGACTTCTTCTGGCGTCTGCCCGGCTGCGGAGCTGCTTTCGCCGGCGCAGGGGTTTCGTCATCTGAGAAATAGTAATACCAATAGCTGTCGCTGTAGAACTGCGGAAGATTGCCGGGCTGGGCCAGGACTTCGCCCTGGAACGAAGAGTAGCGCTGTAGCGTCCGTTCGCTGATGCCTTCAGACCTTCCTGCCAGCACGAGCGCCTCCTCATAGTGGCGGGGGATTTCAGGATATCTGTCCCGGGCTGAATCGAATACTGCCTGGAAGTCGTCCAGGTTCTTCTGCAGCAGCAGTGAGCACAGTACCCTGTCGAGTGAGGAAGGAGCGTTGATGCCGCCTGCTCCCAGAAGGATGAGGTTGGCCAGCGGGTCGCGGGTAATCAGCGGGACGGCTGCCCGGAATGCAAGGCTGTCGGCCTCGCGAGGAGTGCCTTCCGCCATACGGTCGGTGAAATGCCGGACATACTGGGAGTGAAGGGTGCTTTTCGAGAGCACAGCGGAGTATTTCCGGGCGAGGTCGTAGTTGCCGACGGCGTAGTAGTCGGAGAGCAGGCGCCTCAGCACGAGGAAACTCTGCCCGTGCTCCTGGTAGGTGGCCAGCTGGAAGTAATTGTGGATGGCCTCGTTCGGGCATTGCAGAGTCTCGTACAGAACAGTATTGAAGAAGTAGCGGACTTCGTCCTCCGGCCTCTCGCAATAATCGAAATCATTCCGGCTCCGGATGGGGTATCTG